>NZ_JBHWGV010000064.1:0-21218 GCF_042732955.1 Kitasatospora sp. NPDC059747
GCTCACCACCCCCCCCCCCCCGCCCCTCTGCCGCTCCGCTCGTCCCCTCCCCCCCCCCCGCCCCCCCGCCCCTCCGGCCCCCCCCCCCCCCCCCCCCGCTGGTGCGTGAGGAGTCGCCGCCGCTCAGGTGGCGGTGGTGGTGGTGCCGCCCGTGCCCGGGTCGCCGGAGCCACCGGTGCTGCCCGAGCCGCCTGCGCCGCCCGCCCCACCGGTGCCGCCGCCGGGCAGCGGGATCGAGGGCAGCTTGCCCTTGTAGTCGCCGATGCCCTTGACGATGGTGTCCATCACCGCGGGGTCCGGCGCCTTGTCCGCGATGTCGAAGCCGAAGTGCACCGAGACCAGGCCGGTGCCGTCGGCGGACGGGAAGACCACGGTCTGCACGTAGCCGTTGTTGCCGGTGGGCGCGTCGACCTTCCAGCGGACGAGGTAGCCGCTCTTGCCGTTCACGGTGACGGCCTCGGACTTGAGCTCCTGGTGGCCGGTGATGTCGCCGTAGGCGTCCTTGGCGGCCTGGGTGATGTCGCTCTTCGCCGCTGCCTGGACGTCCGTGGCACCGTCGATGTGGCCGGTGTTCACGCCGCCGAGGGTGCAGGTGCCGGTGCCGCCGCCCGCGCAGGTGTAGGTGCCGACGCTCATCGACGCGAAGCCGTCGCGGGTGCTGCCCGCGTCCCAGCCGGACGGGACGGGCAGGGTGATCCGGTTGACCAGGTCGATAGCGCCGCCGGAGCCGGGGCGGGTCTTGCCGTTGCCGCCGGAACCACCGGAACCACCGGAACCGTTGCCGCCGCTGCCGCCCTTGCCGTTGCCGCCACCGTTGCCGCCGGAGCCGCCGCCCCCGGGGCCGCCGCTGCCGCCGCCCAGGCCGGGGAAGTCGTTCCACGGGCCGTTCTCCCAGGGCGCGGCCTGCGGCTTCGCCACGCGCTGCGTGCGGTCGCCGTGGCCGTCCATCGCGAGGTACGTCACCCCCGAGCCGACGCCCAGGCCGACCAGCGCCGCCACGACGGTCGCCACGACCAGCTTGGAGGGCTTGCGCCGGGCCTTGGCCGGCGGCGGCACCTCGGCACCGTACGCGGTGCCGAAGGGCGGCGGCTCCGGGTAGCGGACCGTCCCGCTCTCCAGCACCTCGCCCTCCAGGACCGTCGGCCCGCCGGCCGCCGCCGCGGGCTCCTCGGCCGTCCCCGGCCCCGGAGCGTCGGCGGCCGGGGGCTCCGGCGTCGGCGCGTCCGAGGGTGCGGGCCGGGTGCTGGCCGTCCAGCCCTTGCCGTCCCACCAGCGCTGCGGTCTCGGGTCGCTGCTGGTGTCCTTGGGGTCCGGGTACCACCCGGCGGGAATCTGCTCACTCACACCAAAGAATGTAAAGGCAGGCGGATAAACGCGAAATCAGCACAAGCGTGAATTCCCGTGCTTCCGGATGAGATTACGGTGAGAAGCACCCTGGACGGCCCCCGGGCCGCTCCCGGCGGGGCGGCGGGGCGGCGGCCCGGCGGGGCGGTCTACAGCGGCGTGACGTACGCCCCGGCGATGCCGCCGTCGACCAGGAACTCGCTCGCGGTGATGAACGACGAGTCGTCACTGGCCAGGAACGCCACCGCCGCCGCGATCTCCTCCGGGCGGGCGAACCGGCCCAGCGGGATGTGCACCAGGCGGCGCGCGGCCCGCTCCGGGTCCTTCGCGAACAGCTCCCGCAGCAGCGGGGTGTCCACCGGCCCCGGCGACAGCGCGTTCACCCGGATCCCTTCCCGCGCGAACTGCACGCCCAGCTCGCGGGACATCGCGAGCACCCCGCCCTTCGAGGCGGTGTAGGAGATCTGCGAGGTCGCCGCGCCCATCCGGGCCACGAAGCTCGCCGTGTTGATGATCGAGCCCCGCCCGTGCCGGCGCATGTACGGCAGCGCCGCCTTGCAGCACAGGTAGACGGAGGTCAGGTTGACCTCCTGGACCCGCCGCCACGCCTCCAGGCCGGTGGTCAGGATCGAGTCGTCCTCCGGGGGCGAGATGCCGGCGTTGTTGAAGGCCACGTCGACGCTGCCGCACGTCTCGTAGGCCTCGTCGAACAGCGCCTCGACCATGTACGGGTCGGTGACGTCGGTGTGCACGAACAGGCCGCCGACCTCCTTCGCCGCCGCCCTGCCGCTCGCCTCGTCGAGGTCCGCGCACACCACCTTCGCGCCCTCGGCGGCCAGCCGGCGCGCCGCGGCCAGGCCGATGCCGCTGCCCGCGCCGGTGATCACGGCGGTGCGGCCGACCAGGCGTCGGCAGACCACGTCCTCGTGCGCGGAACCCTTCCCGGTCATCGGCCTCACATCCGTTCGAAGGAGCGGTAGCGCTCCCAGTCGGTCACGGCGCCGTCGTACGCGGACTGCTCGACCCGGGCCATGTTCAGGTAGTGCTCCACCACGTCGTCCCCGAAGGCCGTCCGGGCGAGCTCGCTGCCGGCCCACAGGTCGGCGGCCTCGCGCAGCGAGCCCGGCACCCGGGCGTACTCCTCGACGGCGTACGCGTTGCCCAGGCACGGCGCGGGCAGATCCAGCTTCTGCTGGACGCCGTGCAGGCCGGCCGCGATCATCCCGGCCACCGCGAGGTACGGGTTGACGTCCCCGCCGGGCACCCGGTTCTCCATCCGCAGGCCGGGGCCGTGACCGACCACCCGGTAGGCGCAGGTGCGGTTGTCCCGGCCCCAGGCCACCGCCGTCGGCGCGAACGAGCCGGGGCGGTACCGCTTGTACGAGTTGATGTTCGGCGCGTACAGCAGGCCGAACTCGCGCAGCGCGACGAGCTGTCCGGCCAGGAAGTGCCGCATCGTGTCGGTCATCCGGCCGTCCCGGTCCGCGAACGCGGGCGCTCCGACGGCGTCCCGCAGCGACAGGTGGATGTGGCAGCTGTTGCCCTCGCGCTCGTCGTACTTGGCCATGAAGGTGAGCGCGCAGCCCAGCTGGGCGGCGATCTCCTTCGCGCCGGTCTTGTAGACGCTGTGCTGGTCGCACGTGGTGAGGGCGTCGGCGTAGCGGAAGGCGATCTCGTGCTGGCCGAGGTTGCACTCGCCCTTCGCCGACTCGACGGTCAGGCCCGCGCCCGCCATCTCGTTGCGGATGCGCGACAGCAGCGGCTCGACCCGGGCGGTGCCGAGCATCGAGTAGTCGACGTTGTACAGGTTCGCCGGGGTCAGGCCGCGGTAACCGCCCAGCCAGGCCTGCTCGTAGGTGTCCCGGAAGACCAGGAACTCCAGTTCCGTGCCGATGTCGGCGGCCAGCCCGTGCTCGGCCAGGCGCGCGATCTGGCGGCGCAGCAGCTGGCGCGGCGCCGCGTCCACCGGGTGGCCGCCGTGCCGGGCCAGGTCGGCGGTGACCTGGGCGGTGCCGGGCTGCCACGGGGTCAGGCGCAGCGTGGCGAGGTCGGGGCGCATCGCGAAGTCGCCGTAGCCGGTGGCCCAGGAGGAGAAGGCGTAGCCGTCGACGGTGTTGAGGTCGACGTCGACGGCCAGCAGGTAGTCGCAGGCCTCGGCGCCGTTCTCGACGACCTCGTCGAGGAAGAACCGGGCGGCGAACCGCTTGCCCTGCAGACGGCCCTGCATGTCGGTGAAGGCGAGGGCGACGGTGTGCACCTCGCCGGCGTCCACCAGGGTGCGCAGTTCGTCCAGCGTGAGCGGGGCCCGCGGCGGCCCGCCTGCGGCGGCGTTCTCGGACATGGCGACGGAACCCTTCTCCTCGATCACTCTTCGAGATCAGGCGGTCACAGCGAACCGTACGGCCTGCGGCTCGCGGGGCGGAAGAGGGCGGGCGGGTGTGGCGCGCCGGGATGCGTGGTTGACGTGGGAAGGGACGTGACGGGTGCAGAATGCGCGCCATGGATCGCAGGCCTTTCATCGGCGTCAGCACCTACGTGGTGGACGCGAGTTGGAGCGACTGGCGGGGCCGCCGGGTGGCACTCGTGCCCGAGCGGTACACCGCCTACGTCCAGGACTCCGGCGGCATCGCCGTCCTCCTCCCGCCGGACGCCCCGGAACGCGCGCCCGACGTCCTCGCGCGGCTCGACGCCCTCGTCATCGCCGGCGGGCCGGACCTCGATCCGGCGTACTACGGCGCGGCGGCCCACGCGCGCACCGAGGTCGACTCGCCGGAACGGGACGTGTGGGAGGTCGCGCTGCTGCGCGGCGCGCTCGCGGCGGGCATGCCGCTGCTGGGGATCTGCCGGGGCATGCAGGTGCTCAACGTCGTGTGCGGGGGGACGCTCGTCCAGCACCTGCCGGACGTCGTCGACGTGGACGTGCACAACGGCTCGCCGGGCAGGTACGGGACGCACCCGGTGCGGCCGGTGCCCGGGACGCTGCTGGGCGGGCTGCTGCCGGAGAGCGAACTGGAGGTGCCGACCTTCCACCACCAGGCGGTGGACCGGGTCGGGGCCGGCCTAAGGGTCTCGGCGCACGCGCCGGACGGCACGGTGGAGGCGGTGGAGGGGCCGGGGTTCACGCTGGGCGTGCAGTGGCACCCGGAGCAGGGGGACGACCTTCGGGTGATGCGGGCGCTCGTGCGGGCGGCGACGGCGGCGCAGTTGGACGCCGTCGTGCTGGCGTAGCGGCAACTCGCCTGCTGCGCCAGCACTTTGTCGCCCTCCCCGCGCCCCGGACGCGAGACGCGGGGACCCGTCGGTCAGCCGGCCGCGGGGACGGGGAGCCGGATCTGCGCCGCCGCCTCCAGGAGGGTGGGGAGCATCCGGGTGGCGTGGGCGGCGTAGCCCGCCGGAGACGGGTGGACGCCGTCGGGGCTCAGGAGGGTGTCGGCCCGGTCCCGGAACTCGGGGCCCGACGTGGGGGCCAGGTGGGCGCCGGTGCGGACGGCGGTGCGGGTGTGACGGCGGGCGAGGCGGCCGGAGCGGACGTGGCCGATCCAACGGGCCGGGCGGCGGAAGCCCGGCGCGTAACCGGGGTCGGGGCACGGCACGACGACCAGTTCCCAGCCGGCCTCCCGCAGCGCCTGCGCCAGGTGGGCGAAGCGGCGGGCGGCCCGGCCGAGCGGCGCGGGCAGCAGGACGTCGTTCCCGCCGACGATCAGCACCGCGATCCCCGGCCGCAGCCGCGCCGCCCGCAGCACCTGCCGGCCGACGGCGGCCGTGGTGGCGCCGGCCCGGGCGTGGACGCGCAGGAGGACCGGGCGGCCGGTGCCCTCGGCGAGGCCCTGGGCGAGCCGGGCGCCGAGGGTCTGCCCCGGACGCCGGGCGCCGACGCTCTGGGCGAGCGAGTCGCCGAGCACGAGCAGCGTCAGCGGCCGGTCGTCGCCGGGGGCGGCGGGTTCGGTGGACCCGGTGGGCTCGTACCGCCCGTCCGGCGCGGGGACCGACCAGTCGGCGGGCGGGCGGCGGAACACCAGGCGGGCGTAGAGCCGGGCGAGGGGGAGGAACATCGGGGCTCCGGGTTCAGGCGGCGGTGAGCACGACGGCGGCGTTCTGGCCGCCGAAGCCGCTGGAGACGGACAGGGCGGTGGGGACGGCCAGCGGGCGCGGCGCCTTGGTGACGACGTCGAGGTCGACGGCGTCGTCGAGCCGGTCGAGGTTGGCGGTGGGCGGGACGAGCCGGTGCTGGAGCGACAGGACGGCGACCGCCGCCTCGATCGCCCCGGCCGCGCCCATCGTGTGGCCGATGACGCTCTTGTTGGCGGTCACCGGCGGCGGCCGGTGGAACACCTGCCGCAGCGCGGCCGCCTCGGCCGGGTCGTTGAGCGGGGTACCGGTGCCGTGCGCGTTGACGTGCCCGATCTCGTACGGCGCCAGCCCGGCGTCGGCGAGGGCGGCCCGCACGGCGCGGGCGAGGCCGTCGCCGCCGGGGTGCGGGGCCGTGAAGTGGTGGGCGTCGCTGGAGGCGCCGTGCCCGGCGAGGAGGGCGCGCGGGCGCACCCCGCGGGCCCGGGCGTGGCCGAGGCGTTCGAGGACGAGGACGCCCGCGCCCTCGGCGAGCACGAAGCCGTCCCGGTCGGCGTCGAACGGGCGGGAGGCGCCGGCCGGGTCGTGGCGGCGGCGCGACAGCGCGCCGAGCCGGTCGAAGGCGGCGGCCGTCATCGCGGTGCGGGCGCTGTCGGTGCCGCCGGCGAGGACGAGGTCGCAGGTGCCGGAGCGGATGAGGTCGCAGGCGAGCGCGAGCGCGGTGGTGCCCGAGGCGCACGCGGTGCTGGTGACCAGGCTCGGGCCGAGCACGCCGAGGTCGAGGGCGACCTCCCCGGCGGCCATGTTGGGGATGCTGCGCGGCAGCATCAGCGGCGAGATCCGGTCGGCGCGGCCCTCGGCGAGGCGGGCGTACTCGACGGCGTACGTGTGCGAGCTGTTCGCGCTGACGCCGAGGACGGCGCCCACCCGCGTGCCGTCCCACTCCGCCGGGTCGAGCCCGGCGTCGGCCACCGCCTGCCGGGCGGCGACCACGGCCATCTGGCAGAAGCGGTCGAGCCGCCGGGCGAGCCGGCCGCCGAGCAGGGCCGGCGGGTCGAAGCCGTCCAGCCGGCAGGAGAAGTCGACGGCGAGGCCCGCGAGTTCGGGATCCGGCCGGGCGGTAGGACCGGCGTCCAGGAAGCGCTCCCAGACCGCCGCCGCGCCGCTGCCGGCCGGGGTGACCAGCCCGAGCCCGGTGACGGCCACCGCACGGGTGCTCAACTGACGCCCTCCGCGGCGAGGGTGGCGTCCGCGTGGGCGGCGAGCTCGCCGAGGGTGCGGTCGGGGGTGATGTCGGCGACGGTGACGCCGATCCGCTCCTCAACGAGCAGCGAGAGCTCGACCAGGGCGAGGCTGTCGAGGTCGAGCGAGGCCAGGGTGGCGTCGGGGGTGACGCGGGCGGGCACGACGTCGAACTCGTCGACGAGGCAGGAGCGGAGGGTCTCGTAGGTCGAGGACATGGGTGGACTTCCCTTCAGGACGTGGTTGTCGAAGAATCGAGGTCGCGGACGGCGGGCCGGTCGAGACCCGGCAGGCGACGCCAGGCGAGGATGGCGGCGAGCAGGGCGACGGCACCGCCGACCACGGCCGCGGCGCCGAGGCCGTCGGTGAACGCCAGGGCGAAGGCGGCCGGATCCGCCGGGCGGGCCCGTTCGAGCGCGGTGGCCAGGACGGAGCCCAGCACGGCCACCCCGAGGGTCGAACCGACCTGCCGGGTGGCGTCGTTGAGGGCCGAGCCGACCCCGGCCGCGCCCTCCGGAACGGCGCTCATCACCAGCTCGGTCGCGACCGGCGCGAGCAACCCTGCGCCGACGCCGGCGAGGCCCTCGAACAGCAGCACCGGGGCGTCCCCGGAGCCGACGGTCAGTCCGCCCAGCTGGACGAACCCGGCCGCGATCAGCGCCAGGCCGCCGGCGCACGGCACCCGGGCACCCGACCGCCGTGCCAGCACGGGCCCGAGGAGCGCACCGGTGGCGAGTCCGAGGGAGAGCGGGACCATCCGCACCCCGGCCTGCCATGCGGACAGACCGCGGACCTGCTGGAGGTGGAGCGTCAGCAGGAACATCGCGCCGAACATGGCGAAGGACATCAGCGCGAGCGACAGCGTGGCCGGCCAGACCGGCCCGCCGCGCAGCAGCCGGACCGGCACCATCGGTTCGGCGCACCGGAGTTGGCGCCGGACGAAGACGGCGATCAGCAGCACCGCGACGGCGAACGCCGTCAGCACGCCGGCGCTGGTCCAGCCCCGGCCCGGGGCCTCGATCACACCCCACACCAGCGCGAGCAGCCCGGCGCAGGACAGCAGCGCGCCGGGCCGGTCGAGCGGCCGCGCCTCGGGTGCGCGGGACTCGGGCAGGACGGCGAGCGCCGTCGCGCCGATCACGGCGATCACCGGGACGTTCAGCCAGAAGGCCGCCTGCCAGCCGTACCGCTGGACCAGCAGACCGCCCGCGACCGGGCCGAACACCGCGCCGACCCCGGCCACCGCCGCCCAGATGCCGATCGCCCGCCGCCGGGCGGCCGGTTCGGGCAGGACGTGCACGACGGTGGAGAGGGTGGCGGGCATGAACAGCGCCGCGCCGAGCCCCATCCCGCACCGGGCGGCGACGAGTTGGGCCGCACCGTGACCGGTGGCGCCGGCCACCGAGGCCAGCCCGCAGAGCGCGAGCCCGGCGAGGAAGGCCCGCCGCCTGCCGTACCGGTCGCCGAGCGCCCCGGCGGCCAGGACGCAGCCGCCGAGCGCGAGCGCGTAGCCGTCGACGATCCACTGCGTCTCGGCGAGCGTCGGGCCGAGGTCGGCGCGCAGGCCGGGGATGGCGACGTTGAGCACGGTGAAGTCGAGGCCGAGCAGGAACAGCGCGGCGCAGACCACCGCGACCGCCGCCCAGGCCCTCCGTCCGGAAGCCACCCCGGCCTCAGACCGGGAGCCGCAGCGGCTCGTCACGCCGCCGGAGGCCGATCCGGTAGAGCGTGGCGGCGCCGCGCAGGAACGTCACTTCGCTGCCGCGCAGGTAGCGCCGGTAGCGGCGGTACCCGTCCGCCCCGACCAGCCGCTCGGCCGCCTCGCGCGCCTTCAGCAGCCGGGCCGACCAGGCGGCCAGCGTGCGCGCGTAGTCCTCGGCGGAGGCGGCGAGGACCACGACCGAGAAGTACGGGTCGCAGGCGGCGGCGATCTCGCTCAGCCGGGGCAGCGTGCAGTTCGGGAAGATGTCGCTGCCGACGAACTCGCCCAGCGGTCCGGTGCCGTCCGCCACGCCGTCGTAGCCGATCGACTGCAGCGACATCCGGCCGCCGGGGCGCAGCCAGCGGTGGCCGGACTCGAAGTAGCGGGCGTACACGCCGAGCCGCTCGGCGCGCGTCATGCCGGCGGTGGCGAAGTGCTCGAAGGCGCCCATCGAGACGATCGCGTCGTACGGGCGCTCCGGTGCGTGGTCCTCCCAGCTCTCCAGCCGGGCTTCGACGCCGGGCAGGGCACGGGCGGCGAGGAACGCGTGCTGGGCCGGCGAGATGGTGAGGCCGACGGCCTCGCCGACCCGGTCGCCGCGGCTCGCGTGCGCCAGCATCGCGCCCCAGCCGCAGCCGACGTCGAGGATCCGCAGGCCGTCACCCGGCCCGGCGCCGACCAGGTCGAGGTGGTGGTCGAGCTTGGCCCGCTGGGCGCGGGGCAGCGCGGTGGCGTCGGGCTCGTCGCGCGGGATGCCGTCCCACTTGGCGGCGGTGTAGGCGAGGGTCTCGTCGAGCCAGAGGGCGTAGAAGTCGTTGCCGAGGTCGTAGTGGAAGGCGATGTCCTCGGCGCTGGTGCCTGCGGTCGTGATGGCGGTGGTCATGCGGGTCCTGTCTGGTCGGCCGGGCTGGGCGGTCGGGCTCGTGGAGCGGTGGGGCTCGTGGAGCGGTGGGGTTCAGGCGCCCTCGGCCCGGCGGGCGCGGACGGCCAGGGCCTGGGCGCGGCGCTCGACGAAGCGGGCGGCCCGGGCGTCGAGGCCTTCGAGGTGCTCGGCGATGCGCTCGCGGGCCTGCTCGCCGGCGGGGCCGAGCCCGCCCCGGTCGAGGACCTTGAGCGCGCGCAGCAGCGGGACGAGGACCTCGTCGTGGTGCACCCGCGGGTCGTACACGCCGGCGACGGCGATCTCGGCGGCCATCCGGCCGAAGCCCGGCATGCCCTGGCCGGGCATCGCGAAGCCGCGGATCGTCTCGTCGAGCGTGACGAGCACCCGGTCGGCGTCGAGTTCGGCGGCGGCGCGCAGGAGCTCGCGGTAGAAGACCATGTGCAGGTTCTCGTCCTGGGCGATGCGGGCGAGCAGCCGGTCGCACACCGGGTCGCCGCTGAGCCGGCCGGTGTTGCGGTGGCTCACCCGGGTGGCGAGCTCCTGGACGGCGGCGTACGCGATCAGGCCGAGCGCGCCCTCGGGCTCCGGGAGGGTGCCGGTGCGCAGGTGCGCCATCCGGGCGCGCTCCAGGGCGACCGGGTCGACGGCGCGGGTGGCGTGCAGGTAGGCGCGGAGGGCGGCGGCGTGGCGGTCCTCCTCGGCCGTCCACTGGTGCAGCCACGCGCCCCAGGCGCCGTCCCTGGTGGTCCGGTCGCCGATGATCCAGTGGTAGCCGGGCAGGTTGTCCTCGGTGAGGAGGTTGACGACGAGGGCCGAGCGCACGGCGGGGCCGATCGCGGACTGCTCGGGGCGCCAGGGCTCCCCGCCGAGCGGGCCGTCGAAGTCCCGGCCGAGGCTCCACGGGACGTACTGGTGCGGGAACCACTCGCGCGCCGAGGAGAGATGGCGATTCATCAATTCCTCTGCGGTTGCTTCGAGTTCGACGAGCCAGCGGACGGGCCCCGTGGTAGCGATCTTCACGGGGCATGATCGTCGCGGACCCGCGCGGCGGGGTGCAAGCCGCGTTCACTCGGCCGAGTGACATGCCCACTCGGATTGACCAAGGCCTATGCCACGGGCAATGCGAAGGCCGTTCGGGGGAGGGTCCAACGGGAACGACAACGGTCACCAGTACAGCCTTTGGATCTTTGTCGATTCTGCGGTTCACTTCCGGTGCGGGGCGATCGCGCCGCGCCCCCTTCCCACCCGTGCGTCCAGAGAGGACTTCGATGGCCGGGCACGAGCACCCCCACGATGATCATGCGCATGACCACGACCATGGCGGCCGCGGCCACGGCCACGGCCACGGCCACGGCGGGCACGCGCACGGCCACGGGCACGGTGGCCATTCGCACGGCGTCTCCGCCGACGCCGACCGCCGCTGGCTGGTCAGCGCCCTCGCCCTGATCGTCGTCTTCATGGCCGGCGAGGTCGTGGTCGGCTTCGCCGCGCAGTCGCTGGCCCTGATCTCCGACGCCGCGCACATGCTCACCGACGCCGCCTCGATCGTCCTCGCGCTGATCGCGATGCGGCTCGCCGCCCGCCCGGCCCGCGGCGGCTACACCTACGGGCTCAAGCGCGCCGAGATCCTCTCCGCGCAGGCCAACGGCGTCACCCTGCTGGTCCTGTCCGCGTGGCTGGGCTACGAGGCGGTCACCCGGCTGATCGAACCCCCGGCCGTCACCGGCTCACTGGTGCTGGTCACCGCGCTGATCGGCATCGTCGTCAACCTCGCGGCCGCCTGGTGCATGTCGAAGGCCAACCGCAGCTCGCTCAACGTCGAGGGCGCCTTCCAGCACGTCCTCACCGACCTGTACGCGTTCATCGCCACCGCCGTCGCCGGCCTCGTCGTCCTGACCACCGGCTTCGCCCGGGCCGACGCGATCGCCTCGCTGATCGTCGTCGTCCTGATGCTCAAGGCGGGCATCGGCCTGGTCCGGGACTCCGGACGGATCTTCCTGGAGGCCGCCCCGGCCGGCATCGACCCGGACGCCGTCGCCGACCGGCTGGTCACCGAGCCGCTGGTCGAGGAGATCCACGACCTGCACATCTGGGAGATCACCTCCGGCCAGCCCGCCCTGTCCGCGCACATCCTGGTCACCCCCGGCGGGGACTGCCACGCCGTGCGGCGCGAGCTCCAGCGCCGGCTCGCCGGCGAGTACGGGATCACCCACAGCACGCTCCAGGTCGACCACGTCGGCGAGGACGAGGCGGGCGCGCTGCTGCAGATCGCCACCCCGGGCGACCGGTCCGCCGAGCACTGCGCCGACGCGCACGGCCCGGTGCACCGCGCCGGACCGCACGAGCACTGACGACCTGCGCCCCACCGGAACCGGCGGTCCGTCGGCCCCGTACGGCATGATCTGAGGCGTGACCGCACCGCGACTGATGCTGCTCGACTCCGCCAGCCTGTACTTCCGGGCCTACTTCGGCGTACCGGACACCCTGCGCTCGCCGCAGGGTGAGCCGGTCAACGCCGTCCGCGGCCTGCTGGACTTCATCGCCCGGCTGGTCCACGACCACCGCCCCGACCAGCTGGTCGCCTGCATGGACGCCGACTGGCGCCCGCAGTGGCGGGTGGACCTCGTGCCCTCGTACAAGACCCACCGCGTCGCCGAGGCCGCCGAGGACGGCGAGGAGGAGGTGCCCGACACCCTCGCCCCGCAGGTCCCGGTGATCGAGCAGGTGCTGGACGCGCTCGGCATCGCCCGCGTCGGCTCCCCCGGCTACGAGGCGGACGACGTCATCGGCACCCTCACCGCCCGGGCCACCGGCCCGGTGCAGATCGTCACCGGCGACCGCGACCTGTTCCAACTCGTCGACGACGCCCGCGAGATCACCGTCCTCTACCCCGTCAAGGGCATGGGCAACCTGCAGGTGACGAACGACGCCCTGCTCCTGGAGAAGTACGGCGTGCGCGGCGCCCAGTACGCCGACATGGCCGCCCTGCGCGGCGACCCGTCCGACGGCCTGCCGGGCGTCAAGGGCATCGGCGAGAAGACCGCCGCCCAGCTCATCAACGAGTACGGCGACCTCCCCGCCATCCGCGCCGCCGCCCTCGACGTCGCCTCCAGGCTCACCCCCGCCCGCCGCCGCAACATCGTCGAGGGCGCCGCCTACCTCGACGTCGCCCCGAAGGTCGTCCGCGTGGCCGACGACGCCCCCCTCCCCCTCTTCGACCCGGTCCGCCCCCACGAGCCCCTCGACCCCATGACCCTCGAAGAACTCTCCACCCGCTGGGGCCTCGGCACCTCCCTGGACCGCCTCCTGGAAGCCCTCGCCACCACCCGCTGAACCGCCGGGTCCCGGACATGGGAAAGCCGCACGCGCCGGAGCCCGTGCGGCTTTCCTGTTCGGCGCCTTGCGGGACCTCAGCCCACCGAGGAGTAGGCGATGATGCCGCGGCGGAGGCCGTCGACGGCCTTGCGGGCGGTCTTGCGCAGGTCGGCGTCCTCGCCGGCGGCGTCCTGGATCTGGCCGAGGACGTCGATCAGCTGCTTGGTCCAGCGGACGAAGTCGCCGGCCGGCATGTCGGCGTCGCGCAGCACCTGGTCGAGGTTGTGGCCGAGCGCCCAGCGGTAGGCGACCCAGGCGAAGCCCAGGTCGGGTTCGCGCTGGCCGACGCCCTCGGCGGTGTTGATCCGGTGCTGCTCCTCCAGGGCGTCGAGGTGGCCCCAGATGCGGACCATCTTGCCGAGCGCCTCCTTGGCCGCGCCCTCCGGCACCCGGGGGGCGCCGGCGTCGTCGGCCTGGCGCGACTCGTACACCAGCGCCGAGGCGCAGGCGGCGAGTTCGGCGGCGGCCAGGCCGCTCCACACGCCCTCGCGGATGCACTCGGAGGCGAGCAGGTCGAGCTCACCGTAGAGCCGGCCGAGCCGCTTGCCGTCGTCGGTGACGGTGTCGCCGCTCAGGTACCCGAGGTCGGTGAGCAGCGCGCAGACGCGGTCGAAGGTGCGGGCGATGGTGTGCGTGCGGGAGCGCATCTTGCGCTCCAGCAGCTCGGTGTCGCGGTGCAGCCGGTGGTAGCGCTCGGCCCAGCGGGCGTGGTCCTCGCGCTCGTCGCAGCCGTGGCAGGGGTGCTGGCGCAGGACGGTGCGCAGCCGGGTGATCTCGGGGTCGTCCGCGGCGGCGGCGCGCCCGCGCCGGAAGCGCTCGGGCTCCAGGTGGCCGGCCTTGGTGCGCAGCGCGGAGGCGAGGTCGCGGCGGGACTGCGGGCTGCGCGGGTTGAAGGACTTGGGGATGCGCACCCGCTCGATCGCGACGACCGGGTGCGGGAAGTCGATCATGGCGAGCCGCTTGACCTGCCGCTCGGCGGTGAGCACGACCGGGCGCGGCCCGTCCTGGAAGTCCGGGTGGCGCGACCCGCCGCGGCCGGAGCGGTCGACCGGCGGCAGGCCCGGGTCGAGGACCAGGGCGAGGCCGGCGAACTTGCCGGTGGGCACGTGGATGACGTCGCCCGGCTTGAGCTGCTCGATGGACTCGGCGGCGGCGGCGCGGCGCTGGCTGGTGCCCTCGCGGGCGAGCTCGTTCTCGCGGTCCTTGAGGCTGCGACGCAGCTCCATGTACTCGTCGAAGTCGCCGAGGTGGCAGGTCATCGACGCGCGGTAGCCGTCCAGCCCCTCCTCGTTGCGCTGCACCTGGCGGGCGATGCCGACGACCGAGCGGTCCGCCTGGAACTGCGCGAAGGACGTCTCCAGCAGCTCGCGCGAGCGGTGCCGGCCGAACTGGGAGACCAGGTTGACGGCCATGTTGTAGGACGGCCGGAACGAGGACTTGAGCGGGTAGGTGCGGGTGCCGGCCAGGCCGGCGAGCGCCTCCGGGTCGAGGCCGCGCTGCCAGAGCACGACGGCGTGGCCCTCGACGTCGATGCCGCGGCGCCCGGCGCGGCCGGTGAGCTGGGTGTACTCGCCGGGGGTGATGTCGGCGTGGGTCTCGCCGTTCCACTTGACGAGCTTCTCCATGACCACCGAGCGGGCGGGCATGTTGATGCCGAGCGCGAGGGTCTCGGTCGCGAAGACGGCCTTGACCAGGCCCTTCACGAACAGCTCCTCGACGACCTCCTTGAACCGGGGCAGCATCCCGGCGTGGTGGGCGGCGATGCCGCGCTCCAGCCCGTCCAGCCACTCGAAGTAGCCGAGGACGTGCAGGTCCTCGTCGGGGATGTCGGCGCAGCGCTCCTCGACGATGGATCGCACCAGGGCTCTGTCGGAGTCCTTGTTGAGCCGCAGGCCGGAGCTGAGGCACTGCTGGACGGCGGCCTCGCAGCCGGCCCGGCTGAAGATGAAGGTGATCGCGGGCAGCAGGCCCTCGGCGTCGAGCCGGTCGATGACGTCGACGCGGCCCGGCGTCCAGACCCGGCCGGGGCGGCCGTTGGGCATGGAGCGGCCCCGGCCGCGGCCGAAGCGGTCGCGCGGGTTGCGGTCGAGCTCCGAGCGGGCGAGCCGGACGAGCTCGGGGTTGACCGCCTTGCCGGGGTTCTTGAGGCTGTGCTTGGGGCGCCCGTCGCGGTCGGGGCTGGCGAACAGGTCGTACATCCGGTTGCCGGCCATCACGTGCTGCCACAGCGGGACCGGCCGGTGCTCGGAGACGATCACCCGGGTGCCGCCGCGGACGGTGTCCAGCCAGTCGCCGAACTCCTCGGCGTTGGAGACGGTCGCGGAGAGCGAGACGAGGGTGACCGACTCGGGGAGGTGGATGATGACCTCCTCCCAGACGGCGCCGCGGAAGCGGTCGGCGAGGTAGTGGACCTCGTCCATGACGACGTAGCCGAGGCCGTCGAGGGTGCTGGAGCCCGCGTAGAGCATGTTGCGCAGCACCTCGGTGGTCATGACCACCACGGGGGCGTCGCCGTTGACGCTGTTGTCGCCGGTGAGCAGGCCGACCTTGGCGGCGCCGTAGCGCTTGACCAGGTCGCCGTACTTCTGGTTGGAGAGCGCCTTGATCGGCGTCGTGTAGAAGCACTTGCGGCCGCCGGCCAGGGCCAGGTGCACGGCGAACTCGCCGACGATCGTCTTCCCGGAGCCCGTGGGGGCGGCGACGAGGACGCCCTCGCCCGCCTCCAAGGCCCGGCAGGCCTCGACCTGGAAGTCGTCCAGCGGGAAGTCGTACAGCTGCTGGAAGCCGTGGAGGGCCGTCGCCTGCTCCACGGCCCGGCGACGGCTGGCCGCGTACGCCTCGGCGGGGCTGAGCTCCCGGTCGTCGTGGGGCTCGGGCTCAGGGGTGTTCATCGCCGTCCGGGTGGGGTTGGTGTGATCTCGCATCTCAGCGAGAGGTTACCCGGGTGGACTGACATCGATAGCACCGTTTTTTCCGGGACCGGATCAGTTCTCCCTCAGATCCATAGTTGCAAATGTCTTCAAGTGATCTGATCCGGGCCAGCTTCGAACGACTCCGGTCAATCCCGGTGGAGAGCGGCCCGTCCTCCCTACCTTCGACCGCACCGAACACACGCACCGGACGCACGGCCGGATCCGCGGCCGGGGAGACGGCCGGACACACGGGAGGACACCGAGATGGCGAACCTGGAGACGTCCCTCAAGGACGCGATGTCGATCGACGGGGCGATCGGCGTGGCCCTCGTCGACTACGGCAGCGGCATGGCGCTCGGCAGCCTCGGCGACGGCGGCGAGCTGGACCTCAACGTCGCCGCCGCCGGGAACACCGACGTCGTCCGCGCCAAGATGCGGGCGATGGAGATGCTCAACCTGCACGACAACGAGATCGAGGACATCCTGATCAGCCTCACGAACCAGTACCACATGGTCCGGCCGATCACGACGCCCACCGGCCGCGGGCTGTTCCTCTTCCTCGCGCTCAACCGCAACCGCTCCAACCTCGCGATGGCCCGCCACCAGCTCAAGCGGATCGAACTCGCCCTGGAGATCTGAGCGCACCGACACCAGGGAAGGGGGGATCTCGTGCCGGTAGCCCTCTACCAGGCCAAGGCCGAGTTCTTCCGGATGCTCGGCCACCCCGTGCGGATCCGGGTCCTCGAACTCCTCCAGGCCGGACCGACGCCCGTGCGCGACCTGCTCGCGGCACTGGAGGTCGAACCCTCCAGCCTGTCGCAGCAGCTCGCCGTGCTGCGCCGGTCCGGCATCGTCACCGCGACCCGGGAGGGCAGCACGGTGGTGTACGCGCTCGCCGGGGGCGACGTCGCCGACCTGCTCCGCTCGGCCCGGCGGATCCTCACCGGGCTGCTCGCCGACCAGAACCTGCTCCTCGCCGAGCTGCGCGCGAGCGCCGAATGACCGCTCCGGGCGTCGTGAGGCGGCTCTTGAGCAGCGTCAGCCCTTGAGCAGCGTCAGCCCTTGAGCAGCGTCAGCCCTTGAGCAGCTCGGCCAGCCCGTCCGCCAGCCGCTCGTACTCGTGCGGCCGGTTGTACACCTGCGCGCTCACCCGCAGCACGCCGCCGCCGGCCCACGGGCGGACGGCGACCCGGGTCGCGAGACGCTCCCGCACCGCCGCCATCACCGCCCGCGCGTCGGGTTCGGTCTCGGCCCACCCGACGGGCAGCCGGACGGTGCGCATCCACGCCCAGGGCGGCGCGGGCAGCGGCGTCAGCCCGGCCCGCTCGGCGAGCACCCGCCGGCCGTACGCGGCGAGCCCGGCGTTGTGCGCGGCGACGCGCCCGGTGCCGAGTTCCCGCAGCAGGTCGAACCCGGCCGGGGCGGCCAGCCAGGGCGTGTAGTCGCAGGTGCCGCGCCACTCGACGTTGGCCGGGAAGCCCCGGTCGTGCTCCCAGGAGAGGGCGAGCGGGCGCACCCGGTCCGTCCACTCCGGGCGGACGGACAGGACGGCGGTGGCGCGCGGGGCGAAGGCCCACTTGTGCAGGTTGCCGCACCAGAAGTCGGCGGCTCCGTCGACCGGCGCGGGCAGCATGCCGGGCGCGTGGGCGCCGTCCACGACGGTGGTCACGCCGCGCCGGCGCAGCTCGGCGAGCAGCTCGGGGCCGGCGACGACGCGGGCGGTGGGCGAGGTGACCAGGTCGAGCACGGCGAGGCGGGTGCGCCCGTCGACGGCCGCCAGCACCGCCTCCCGGACGGCGTGCTCGTCCGGGGCGTCGAGGGGCAGCTCGGCGGTGACGAGCTCGGCGCCGGCCTCGGCGGCCCGCCGGGCGGCCGCCCTGGTGACGGCGCCGTAGCCGTGGTCGGTGACGAGGACGCGGTCGCCGGGCGCGAGCGGGACGGTGTCCAGCGCGATCGCGACCGCCTCGGTGACGTTGGTGACCAGCGCGAGGCGGTCGGGGTCGGTGCCCAGCTCGGCGGCGATCCGGCGGCGGGCGGCGCCGATCCGGGCGGGCAGGTCGGCGAAGAAGTCGTCCGGGTCGAGCTCGTGCTCGGCGCGCAGCCGGTCCTGCACGCGCTGGACGGGCAGGGGCACCGCACCGTACGAGCCGTGGTTCAGGTGCGCGGCGTCGGTCGAGAGGCCGAACAGCCCGTCGGTCCCGTTCAGGGGCTCGGGGGGTTCGACGGTCGGCAGGTCCTCGGTCACGGCACTCTCCTCCTGCTGGTGTTGTGTGACATTTCACATGACGTACCCCTGGTCCGGCAAGGCGCCGTCCGGCCACCATCGGGCGATGACCATCACGGACCCCTTCCTCACCCTCAGCGCCCGAACCGGCCGGTTCACCTTCGGTGCCCCGCGTGCGACCACGCTCAGCGAGGACGGCACCCGGCTGCTGCTGCTCCGCTCGACCGGTCCGGACGACCCGGTCGAGCGCCTCCACCTGCTCGACACCGCACTCGACACCGGGTCCGGCACCGCGACCGGCGCCGCGACCGGCACCGCGACCGACACCCCGCTCGGCACCGAGCGCCTCGTCGCCGATCCCGCCGCCCTCGCCCCCGGCCGCACCGGCCACCGCGACGACCTGCCCGCCGTCGAGCGCCGGCTGCGCGAACGGACCAGGCTGGCCGCCCCCGGCATCGGCACGTACGCGGCCACCGCCGACCTCGCCGTCGCCGTGTTCACCCTCGACGGCCGGCTCTTCCGTGTCGACACCGCCACCGGCGTGGGCACCGAACTCCCCACCGCAGGGCCCGCGTTCGACCCCCGCCCGGACGCCACCGGCGAACGCGTCGCGTACGTCGCCGACGACGCCCTGTACGTCCACCCGGACCTCACTCCCCTCTCCCCCGCCGACGGCGCCCGCTGGGGCGTCGCCGAGTTCGCCGCCGCCGAGGAGCTCGGCCGCCACCGCGGCCACTGGTGGCGCCCGGACGGCGGCGCCCTGCTCGCCGCCCGGGTGGACGAATCCGCCCTGCCCCGGCGGTACTTCGCCGACCCCGCCCAACCGGGCCTGCCCGCCGAGGACTTCGCCTACCCACAGGCAGGCGGCCCGAACGCCGACGTCCAGCTGTGGGTCCTCGGCACCCGGGAGGCCGACCGCAGCCGCGTCCGGCTCCGCTGGGACGCCGCCGCGTTCCCGTACGTCTGCGACGCCTCCTGGGCCTCGGACGACGAGCTCCTGCTGACCGTCGCCGACCGGCTCCAGCAGAACGTCCTGCTGCTCACCGCCGACCCGGCCACCGGCGAGACCCGCGAACTCTCGCGCACCACCGACGAGTTCTGGGTCGACGACCTGCCCGGCACCCCGGCCCGGCTCCCCGGCGGCCGTCTCCTCACCGCCCACGACACCCCGGACGCCCGCGGCCTCGCCCTCGACGGCAAGCCGCTCGACACCACCGGCCTCCAGGTCCGCCGGGTGACCGGCACGCTGCACGGCCGGCTGCTCTGCGAGACCACCGACGGCGACCCGGCCGACCAGCACGTCCACCTCGTCGACCCCGACGGCGGCCCGCCCGAGCGGCTCAGCGACGGCCCCGGCGTCCACTCCGCCCTCGCCGCCGCCGGCACCCTGCTGCTCACCTCCGCCACCCCCGACGGCGTCCGCCGCACCCTGCGCCGGCCCGACGGCCGCGAGCTCCTGCTCGCCGACCTGAGCGCGGCCCTCCCGTTCCGCGTCCGCCCGCACTTCGCGCGCGTCACCGAACTCGCCCTGCCCACCGCCGTGGTGTACCCGCGCGACCACGTCCCCGGCCGCCGGCTGCCCGTCCTCCTCGACGTCTACGGCGGCCCCGGCTTCCAGGCCGTCGCGAGCGAGCCGCGCCGCTGGCAGCTCCGCCAGTGGTGGGCCGACCAGGGCTTCGCCGTCGTCACCACCGACAACCGGGGCACCCCGTTCGTCTCCCCCGCCTTCACCCGGGCGATCTTCCGCCGCTTCTCCCAGGTGGCGCTCGACGACCAGGTGGCCGCGCTGCACGCCCTCGCCGAGCGCCACCCCGACCTCGACCTCGGCCGGGTCGGCGTGCGCGGCTGGTCGTACGGCGGGTACTTCGCCGCACTCGCCGTCCTGCGCCGCCCCGACGTCTTCCACGCCGCCGCCGCGGGCGCCCCGCCCACCGACTTCCGGGAGTACGACACCGCGTACACCGAGCGCTACCTCGGCCTGCCGCAGGACAACCCGGAGGGCTACGCCGACGACTGCCTGATCGGCGACGCCCCCGCGCTGACCCGCCCGCTGCTGCTGGTCCACGGGCTGGCCGACGACAACGTCCACCCCTCGCACACCCTGCGGCTCTCCCGCGCGCTGACCAGGGCCGGCCGCCCGCACCGCGTCCTGCCGCTGCCGGGCGTCACGCACATGACGCCGGGCGGCGTGGGCGAGCAGGTCACCCAGGCCGAACTCGTCTTCCTCCGCGAGACCTTGGGGTGATCCGCGGCGTGATCCATTGAGCGTGATCCATTGAGTTGGCCCGGCCGTGCTGCCAGACTCCGGCATGACCGGCACCCGGTTTGGGCGCCGGTCATGCCGGACGGCGAAACGGGGAGAGTGGACGAGATGAAGATCCGGAGACCGGGCCCGGTCAACCAGCGCCAGTGGACGCCGCTGACCGCGGTCAACGGCGGAGTCGCCTTCGGGCTGGAGCTCGCGCTGCTCGCGGCGCTCTGCTACTGGGGCTTCAAGACCGGCGGCGCCCTGGGCACCAGGCTGCTCCTCGGGATCGGCGCGCCCGCCCTGGCGGCGACCGTCTGGGGCCTGTTCCTGGCCGCGGGCGGTCCGAAGTTCCGGCTGCCGCTCGCCGCCGAGATCGTCCTCAAGCTGGTGGTCCTCGGCACCGGCGCGCTGGCCCTGTACGCCACCGGCCGGACCACGCTCGCGACGGTGTACGGCGTGCTCGCGGTGGTCACCACGGCCGTGGAGTACACCACCGGCTGACGGCTCGGGAAAGCCCGGGAAGCAGTTCACGCCGGCCCGCCGGGGGACCGGACGGCAACCGTTCCGATGCGCAACCTCCCTGATCGGCACGGTCCGCGGCACGCTGCCCCGCGACCGGTTCGATCACGTCCGGTACGCTGGATCTTCAAGAGGACTTGAAGTCAACGAGCACCCGGAGGGCCGCCGTGGACACCGGACCGGTCGATCTGCTGAGCGTCGGGGAGGTGGCCCGGCGGGCCGGGATCGCCACCTCGGCGGTGCGCTTCTACGAGGAGCAGGGCCTGATCTCCTCCGAACGCACCACCGGCAACCAGCGCCGCTACCGCCGGCACGTGCTGCGCCGGCTCTCCCTCGTCCTGGTCGCCAAGCGGCTGGGCATCCCGCTGGCCGAGGTGGCCGAGGTCTTCGCCGCGCTGCCCGAGGACCGGATGCCCGGCAAGCGCGACTGGGAACGCATCTCGGCCAGGTGGGCCGAGCACCTGCGCGCCCGGCGCGCCGAGCTGGAACGGCTGGAGTCGGAGCTGACCGGCTGCATCGGCTGCGGCTGCGTGTCGCTGCGCCGCTGCCGGGTGCTCAACCCCGGCGACGAACTGGCCGCCGAGGGGCCGGGCCCGCGCCGGCTGCCACCCCTGACCGAATGACCGGGTGAACGAACGGCTGGAACCCCGGGCGCGCGCGCCCGCGCGTGGGTGCCCCCCCCGGCCCCGCCGGGGGGGGGT
>NZ_JBHWGV010000064.1:21228-52658 GCF_042732955.1 Kitasatospora sp. NPDC059747
GGGCCCCGCCCCGCCCCGCCACCCACCCCACACCCTATACCCGGCCAAACCAGCGCCTCCACCCGGGAGGGGCCCGCCCCTCCTGTGGACCCCCCCCCCCCCCCCCCGGGGGTCTGGGGCCGGTCAGGCCTCCGGGAAGTGGCAGGCCGCCTCCCGGCCGCCCGGACCGGCGAGCTTCAGCAGCGGCCGCTCCGTCCGGCACACCTCCTGCGCCTTCGGGCAGCGCGGGTGGAACGTGCAGCCGGACGGCGGGTTCGCCGGGCTCGGCGGGTCGCCCGCCAGGACGATCCGCTCGCGCGCCCGCTCCGCGGCCGGATCGGGCAGCGGCACGGCCGACAGCAGCGCCTTCGTGTACGGGTGCGCCGGGTTGCCGTACACCTCGGCCTTGTCGCCGATCTCGACGATCCGGCCCAGGTACATCACCGCGACGCGGTCGCAGACCCGCTTGACCACCGAGAGGTCGTGCGCGATGAACACGTAGGCGAGGCCCAGCTCGCGCTGCAACTCCTCCATCAGGTTGACGACCTGCGCCTGGATCGACACGTCGAGCGCGGACACCGGCTCGTCGGCGATCACCAGCTTCGGCGAGGTG
Source organism: Kitasatospora sp. NPDC059747 (assembly GCF_042732955.1). Classification (NCBI taxonomy): domain Bacteria; kingdom Bacillati; phylum Actinomycetota; class Actinomycetes; order Kitasatosporales; family Streptomycetaceae; genus Kitasatospora; species Kitasatospora sp. NPDC059747. The sequence continues at coordinate 21,821 of NZ_JBHWGV010000064.1, forward strand.
GCCAGCGACCGGGCGATGCCGATGCGCTGCGCCTGGCCGCCGGAGAACTCGTGCGGGTAGCGGTCGAGGTGCTCGGGGATCAGCCCGACCAGCTCCATCAGCTCGCCGGCCCGCTTCCGCGCCTCGGCTGCGCCCGCCCCCTGGACCAGCAGCGGCTCGGAGATGATCCGGGCCACCGTCTGCCGGGGGTTGAGCGAGGAGTACGGGTCCTGGAAGACCATCTGCAAGTGCCGCCGGTGCGGCCGCAGTCGGGACTGGGACAGGCCGCCGATCTCGGTGCCGTCGAAGGTGACGGTGCCGGCGGTCGGGTCGAGCAGCCGGACGATCATCCGCCCGGTGGTGGACTTGCCGCAGCCGGACTCGCCGACCAGGCCCAGGGTCTCGCCCCGGCCGACGTCGAAGGACACCCCGTCGACGGCCCGGATCGGCGCGCCCGGACGCCCGGTGCGACTGCGGCGCCCCGGGAACGTCTTCACCAGGTCCCGTACGGAGAGCAGGGTTTCACCCGTCGATCGAGCCATCACAGGACCCCTTCCGGCACCAGCGGCAGGTGGCAGGCGGCCTGGTGGCCGGGGCCGAGCGGGCCGAATTCGGGGCGCTCGGCCAGGCAGCGGGCGTGCTCCTCGGCGGTCGCGGCGGTGGTGCGGGCGCAGCGCGGTGCGAAGGAGCAGCCGGGGGCGGGGGCGATCAGCGACGGCGGGCTGCCGGGGATGGCCCGCAGCGGGGCGTCGTCGGTGTCGTCGAGGCGGGGCAGCGAGTCGAGCAGGCCGCGGGTGTAGGGGTGCGCGGGGGCGCCGAACAGCCGGTCCACCGGGGCCTGTTCGGCGGCCCGTCCGCCGTACATGACGAGCACCTCGTGGGCGACCCGGGCGACGACGCCGAGGTCGTGGGTGATCATGACGACGCCGAGGCCGCGCTCCTGCTGGATCCGGGCGATCAGGTCGAGGATCTGCGCCTGCACGGTGACGTCGAGGGCGGTGGTGGGCTCGTCGGCGATCAGCAGGTCGGGTTCGCAGGCGAGCGCCATGGCGATCATGACGCGCTGGCGCATGCCGCCGGAGAACTGGTGCGGGTACTCGTCGACGCGGCGGGCCGGTTCGGGGATGCCGACCTCGGCGAGCATCTCGACGGCGCGCTGCCGGCCGGCCCGGCGGCCCGCCCGGAAGTGCACCCGGTAGTGCTCGGCGATCTGCTCGCCGACGGTGTAGAAGGGGTGCAGGCTGGACAGCGGGTCCTGGAAGATCATCGCGATCCGCCGGCCCCGGACGGTGCCCAGCTCCCGTTCGCCGAGCCCGTTCAGCTCCCGTCCGTCCAGCCGGATCGAGCCGGTGACGGCGGCGCCGCGGTGCAGGCCCATGACGGCGAGCGAGGTGACGGACTTGCCGCTGCCGGACTCGCCGACCAGGCCGAGCGTGCGCCCGGCGTCGACGGTGAAGGAGATGCCGTCGACGGCCCGGACGGTGCCGCGCGGGGTGTCGAACGAGACCCCGAGGTCGTCGACTTCCAGAAGAGCGGCCATCAGTACCTCACTCTCGGGTCGACGAACGCGTAGAGCAGGTCGACCAGCAGGTTCGCCGCGACGATGAAGGAGGCCGCGAGCAGGGTGACGCCGAGGATGACCGGCTGGTCGGAGCGGACCAGCGCGTCGTAGAAGAGCCGTCCGACGCCGGGCAGTCCGAAGATGGACTCGGTGATGACGGCGCCGGCCAGCAGCCCGCCGAGGTCCATGCCGAAGATGGTCAGGATCGGCGTCATCCCGGAGCGCAGCCCGTGCTTGACGGTGACGGTGCGCCCCGGCAGCCCCTTGGCACGGGCGGTGCGGATGTACGGTTCCGCCATCGCCTCGATCATCGAGTTGCGGCTCTGCCGGGCGTACATGGCCGCGTACAGCAGGGCGAGCGCGATCCACGGCAGGAGCAGGTTGGAGGCCCACGGCACCGGGCCGTCGGTGAACTTGTGGTACGCCGGGTAGGGCAGCAGCCCGGCCGTCCTGACGACACCCCAGATCAGCATGATCGAGGTGAAGTAGACCGGCAGCGACGCGGCGCCGACCGAGAACACCATCAGCGTGCGGTCGACGGCCGTGTCCTTGCGCAGCGCCGAGGTGACGCCCGTGCCGAGGCCGAGGGCCAGCCAGAGCACGGCCGCGCCGAGCGCCAGCGAGACGGAGACCGGCAGCCGGTCGGTGAGCAGGTCCCAGACCGGCAGCGAGTACTCGTAGGAGTAGCCGAGGCACGGGAAGCCGCAGTGCACGGCGCTGGGGCCACTGCCGTAGTCGCGGCCGGCGAAGATGCCGGTCAGGTAGCCGGCGAACTGCTCCCAGACCGGCCGGTCCAGGCCCATCGCGGCCTTGACGTCGGCGAGCCGCTCGGGGCTGCAGGTCTTGCCGCAGGCCGCCGCGGCCGGGTCGCTGGGCAACAGGTAGAAGATGGTGAAGGTGATGGCGGTGATGGCGAGCAGGATGCCGGCCGCGCCGAGCAGCCGGCGGCCGAGGTAGAGGATCACGACCGGCCTCCCCGGGGGTCCAGGATGTCGCGCAGCGCGTCGCCGAGCAGGGTGAAGGCGAGCACGGCGAGGAACAGGAAGGCCGTCGGGATCAGGAAGTACGTCGGGTCGGTCTCGTAGAAGTTGATGCTCTCGGCGATCATCTGGCCCCAGGAGGGGGTCGGCGGGCGCACGCCGACGCCGAGGTAGCTGAGCGCGGCCTCGGTCGCGATCATGCCGGGGACGAGCAGCGTCGTGTAGGCGATGACCGGGCCGGAGACGTTGGGCAGGATCTCGCGGGTGAGGATCCGCCAGGGGCGGGCGCCGCCGACCTTGGCCGCCTCGACGTACTCGCGATGCTTGAGCGAGAGCGTCTGGCCGCGGACCACCCGGGCGATGCCGGGCCAGGTGAACAGGCCGATGACCAGGGTGATCAGCAGGATCCGGTTGACGTCCTTGGCCACCGACATCATCGCGATCATGAAGATCAGGGACGGGAAGGACATCGTGAGGTCCATCAGCCGGGAGAGCAGCGAGTCCGTCCGGCCGCCGAAGTAGCCGGCGGCGATCCCGGCCAGGGTGCCGGTGGCCACGACCACGGCGGTGGCGGTGAAGGCGATCAGCAGCGAGACCTGGCCGCCGTGCAGGACCCGGGCGAACAGGTCGCGCCCGGTCGACGGTTCGACGCCCAGCCAGTGCCGGGTGCCGATCCCGCCGAAGTCCCCGATCGGCTGGCCGCCGAGGTACGGGTCGATCGCGCGCTTGTCGAACTCGTCGGGGGACCAGCCGCCGAGCGCGCTCAGCGGGCCGGCCAGTGCGGCGAGCAGCACCAGGACGGCGACGGTGACCAGGCCGAACCGGGCCGAACCGCGGGCCCACAGCCGGTCCCGGACGAGCCGCCAGGGCCCGCGCCCGGCGGCCTTCGCGGGGCCCGCCGCCCCCGCCCGCGCGGTGGCGGGCTCGGTGGCGGCGGGCTCAGTGGTGGCAGTCATCGGACGATCCCTCAGCCCTGGCTCTTGGCGGGGTCCTTGAGGCCGATCGTGGCGAAGTCCCACTGACCGGTCCACACCGGGTGCCCGAAGGCGCCGGCCACGTTCGTCCCGGCCAGCAGCGGGCGGCGCTGCCAGAGCATCGGCACGGTCGGCGCCTTCTTCATCAGGTCGTCGCCCAGCTGGAGCCAGGCCTTGTTGGCCTCGGCGACGTCGGTCATCGCGCTGATCTGGTCGATCCGGTCCGAGGTGGCCTGGTCGCGGAACTGCTCGACGTTGCCCTGGTTGCCCTTCTCCTTGATGGTGCGGCCGTCGAAGACCATGGGCAGGAAGGTCGCGCCGGACGGGTAGTCCGGGCACCAGCCGAGGATGGCGAGGTCGGGCGCGTTCTTGGTGTCACCGATGGTGTCGTAGTAGACGGACGGGTCGGCGGTGGTGATGGTGACCTGGATCCCGGCCTTGGCCAGCGACTGCTGGAGCGCCTCGGCCCGGGTCTTGTCGCCGGAGGAGACGGTCAGCGAGACCTTGAGGTCGGTCTTGCCCGCGTCCTTGAGCAGCTGCTTGGCCTTCTCCGGGTCGCCGGTCGGGGCGATCTTCAGCGTGTCCACCTTGGTGCCGCCGGTCATCGCGGGCGGCAGGTAGGCGGTGGCCACGTCGCCCATCGCCGGGCCGCCGTTCGCGGTGACCTGGGCGTCCCGGTCCACCGCGTACATCAGCGCCTCGCGCACCTTCGGGTCGTCGAACGGCGCCTTGGAGGTGTTGGGGTAGAGCATGTCGGTGCAGCCCTGCTGCTCGGCGATCAGCCGGGACTTCACGTCCGGCTTGGGCAGCACCTTCGCGACCGACTCCGGGCGCAGGTTCATCCACTCGACCGCCGAGGCGTCGGCGCCCTCGCTCGCGATGATCCGGTCGTCGACCTGCCCGCCCTTGAGGCCCTGGACCACCACGATCTTGTCGGGGTAGGCCTTGCGGACCGGGTCGGTGGCCGGGTCCCAGCCGGTGTTGCGGACGAGCGTCAGCTGCTTGCCGCGGTCGTAGGTCTCGATCTTGTACGGGCCGGAGGAGAACGGGCGCAGGTCGTACTGCGTGCCCTTGTCCTGGGCCTGCGGCACGGGCGCGAACGTCGGCAGGGTCGCGGTGTAGGAGAACTCGGCCACCGGGCGCTTGAGGTGGAAGACGACGGTCCGGTCGTCCGGGGTCTCGATGCTCGCCAGGTGCTCGCCGTTCAGCGGGCCCTTGTAGTTCTCGCCGCCGGCCAGGTACTGCTGCGCGTAGTCGGGGCCGCCGGTGAGGTCCGGGGCGAAGGAGCGCTCGACGTTGTACTTGATGTCGGCGGACCTGATCGGCGTGCCGTCCTCGTACTTGACGCCCTCCCTGAGGGTGAAGCTCCAGGTCTTCCCGCCGTCCGAGGAGCGGCCGAGGTCGGTGGCGAGGTCGGGGACGATCTCGCTGCCGGCGGCGCCCGGCTCCGCCTTGAAGGTGACCAGGGTGCGGTAGAGCAGCCGGATGCCGAAGTCCATGTTCGGCATGGTCCAGTTGCGGGCCGGGTCGAGGTGGGCGAAGTCCTGGTTCGAGAGGACGGTCAGGGTGCCGCCCTTCACCGGGGTGCCGCCGACGATCGAGCCGGAGGCGGCGCCGGGGGCCCTGGTGCTCTCGGCCCGGCTGTCACCGCCGCTGTCGCTCTTGTCGTTCGTGCAGGCCCCGAGGCCGAGGGTGAGGGTCGCCGCGAGGGCTGCCGCGAGCGCGGCGTGGGTGCGCCTGGTCATGTTGCAACTCCGCTGTGGGGGCCGGGTCTGGCCGCTCCGCTGTGTGACCCGTAACATAGTAATGTGAAATTGCACTGCACAAGAGCTCGCGCCGCCCGTTACCGAGCTGTGTCCGGCGCCCTACCGCCCGGCGCCCTACCGCCCGTGCCACGTCGAGGAGTTCACCGGTGACCCTCCGTCAAGCCGACCTCAACACGGGGAGCCACGACCTCCCCGTCTCCCCCGCCCTCGACGCCTTCATGGCCACGCGGTGGGCCCCCAGCCCGCTGCCCGCCGACCGGCGCGCACCCGGTCACGACCGCCTCCCCGGACGGCACGCCCGGCTCTCCGCCGCGTTCCCCGGCGAGCGGCTGGTCGTCCCCGCCGGCCGGCTCAAGGTCCGCTGCAACGACCTCGACCACCGCTTCCGCCCGCACAGCGCCTACGCCTGGCTCACCGGCCTCACCGGCGAGGACCAGGCCGACCACGTCCTCGTCCTCGAACCGGCCGGCCCCGCCGGACACGAACCCGTGCTCCACCTGCGGCCCCGCTCCCCGCGCGACGGCGCCGAGTTCTACCGCGACCGCCGCTACGGCGAGTTCTGGGTCGGCCGCCGCCCCGACCTCGCCGAGGCCGCCGCGCTCACCGGCCTGCGCACCGAACACCTCGACGACCTCGCCAAGCTGTTCACCGGACCGCAGCCGCCGACCCGCGTCCTGGCCGGCACCGACCCGTTCGTCGACTCCCTGCGGACCGGCGCCGACGCCCTCCGCGACCGCGAACTGGCCGCCGTCCTCTCGGAGTTGCGCCTAGTCAAGGACACCTGGGAGGTCGACCAGCTCCAACTCGCCGTCGACCACACCGTCCTGGGGTTCGAGGACGTCGTCCGCGCCCTGCCCGCCGCCCTGCGCCACCCGCGCGGCGAACGCTGGATCGAGGGCGTTTTCGACCTCCGCGCCCGCGCCGAGGGCAACGGCACCGCCTACACCACCATCGCCGCCTCCGGCGCCCACGCCTGCGTCCTGCACTGGATCCGCAACGACGGCGCCCTCGCCCCCGACGCCCTGCTCCTCCTCGACGCCGGCGTCGAGACCGACACCCTGTACTCCGCCGACATCACCCGCACCCTGCCCCTGAGCGGCACCTTCACCCCCGCCCAGCGCCAGGCCTACGACCTCGTCCTCGCCGCCCAGAGCGCCGGCATCGCCGCCCTGCGCCCCGGCGCCCGCTTCCGCGACTTCCACCGCGCCGCCATGCGGGTCATCGCCGAAGGCCTCGCCGACTGGGGCGTCCTGCGCATCCCCGCCGACCAGGCCCTCGACGAGGACAACGGCCTGTACCGCCGCTACACCCTCTGCGGCAGCGGCCACATGCTCGGCCTCGACTACCACGACTGCGCCCAGGCCCGCGCCGACCGCTACCTAGACGGCACCCTGGAGGAGGGCATGGTCCTCACTGTCGAACCCGGCCTCTACCTCCAACCCGACGACGAGACCCTCCCCCTGGAACTCCGCGGCCTGGGCATCCGTATCGAGGACGACCTCGTCATCACCCCCGACGGCGCCCGCCTGATGTCCAGCGCCCTCCCGAGGACACCGGAGGCCATCGAGTCCTGGATGGCCGACCTGCTGCGGTAGAGCCCTCTACTACCCCCGCGCCGCCCGCCAGAGGTCCGCGACGAGCTGCTCCGCCGGGCCCGGGCGTGCCAGCCGGTGGGCGGTGCCTGCCCAGAGGTGCATGGACCGGGTGTCGGCGCGGCGGGTGGCGGCGGCGCGGAGGGGGCTGGTGAGGTGGTGGACCTCGGGGTAGGCGGGCGGGGCGTAGGGGCCGTAACGGTCGATGAAGGCGTTGCGCAGGCCGCGGGCCGGGCGGCCGGTGAAGGCGCGGGTGACGACGGTCTCCGGCAGTCCGGTGAGCGCCGCCCGGTGGGCCCGGGACGCGCCGGACTCGTCCGCGCGCAGCAGCGCCGTCCCCAGCTGCACCGCCACCGCCCCCGCCCGCAGCGCCGCCGCGATGGACGGGCCGTCGCCGAGTCCGCCGGCGGCGATCAGCGGCAGGTCGGTCACCGTCCGTACGGTGCCCAGGAGTTCGAGCAGCGGCACCTCTCCCGGCTCGTCCGCGACACGGTGGGTGCCCCGGTGGCCGCCCGCCTCCGGGCCCTGCACGCAGAGCGCGTCCATGCCGACCGCCTCCGCCGCCCGCGCCTCCTCGGGCGTGGTGACGGTGCCCACCTGGAACGACCCCGCCGCGCGGACGGCCGCGGCCTCCGCCGCCGTGGGCAGCCCGAAGGTGTACGAGACGACGTCCACCGGATCGGCCAGCAGCACGTCGAGCTTGGCCTCCCAGTCGTCCCGGTCCGGCCCGGTCTCCTCGGGCAGCCGGACGTCCCACCTCTCGGCCTCCGGCCGCAGCCGCTCCCGGTAGGCCGCGACCGCCGCCGGATCGCCGGGCGCGGCCGGGACGAAGAGGTTCACGCCGAAGGCCCGGTCGGTCGACTTCCGTACGGCGGCGATCTGTTCGGCCGTCCCGGCCGCCGTCCGGTACCCCGCGGCCAGGAACCCCAGCCCGCCGGCCCGGTTCACCGCCGCCACCAGCTCGGGGGTGGACGCCCCGCCCGCCATCGGCGCGGCGATCACGGGAACGGCGAGTTCATCGAGAAGACGGGCCATCGGCGGGTTCCTCCACTCCGGAGAACGGTTCGAACCCGCCCCACCCTACGCCCGCCGAATCAGCCCCCGGCCGCGCGCCTCCCGCACCGCCGCCGTGCGCGAGTCGACCCCCAACTTCGTGTAGATGTGCACCAGATGCGACTTCACCGTGGCCTGGCTCAGGTGCAGCCGCTGGCTCACCTGCTGGTTGGTCAGCCCGTCCGCGACGAGTCCCAGCACCTCGATCTCCCGGTTGCTGAGCGACGCCGCGGGCGTCCGCATCCGCTCCAGCAGCCGGTCCGCGACGGTCGGCGCGAGCGCCGTCCGGCCCGCCGCCGCGGCCCGCACCGCCTGGGCGAGCTCCTCCGGCGGGGCGTCCTTCAGCAGGTACCCGGTGGCGCCGGCCTCCAGGGCGGGCAGGGTGTCCGCGTCCGTGTCGTACGTCGTGACGACGAGCACCCGCGGCGCCCCCGCGCGGGCGGTGATCTCGGCCGTGGCCTGGGCACCGTTCATCGCCGAGCCGGGCCCGAACTGGAGGTCCATGAGCACGACGTCGACCCCGCCCGCGGAGGCCAGCTCGACCGCCCGTTCGGCGGTCGCCGCCTCCCCGACGATCGTGAAGTCCGGTTCGCCCTCCAGGACGGCCCGCAGCCCGGCCCGCACCACCGGGTGGTCGTCCGCCAGCAGCAGCCTGATCACGCCCCCACCTCCGTCGCCGGGAACCCCGGCTGCACCGGCGGCACGGGCGGCACCGCCGGCACCGGCAGCAGCACGGCGAGCGCCGTGCCCTCGCCGGGCGCCGACTCCACCGTGAAGGTGCCGCCGAGCGCCCGGGCCCGGGCCCCCATCGACGGCAGCCCGAACCCGCCGTCGTCGCGCGCCGGGCGCCCCGGGAGCGCCGCCGGATCGAACCCGGCCCCGTCGTCGAACACGTCGAGTGCCACCTCGCCCTCCATGTAGCTGAGCGTCACCTCGGCGTGCGAGGCCCGCGCGTGCCGGACGGTGTTGCCGAGCGCCGACTGCGCGATCCGCAGCAGCGCGACCTCCTGCGGCACCGGCAGCCGCACCGCCTCCCCGGAGACGTGCAGGTGGACGGGCAGCCCGCTGTGCGCCGTCGTGGTGGCGCACAGCCGCTCCAACGCGACGGGCAGCGGGTCGCCGTCGAGCGCGGGCGGGGTGAGCGCGCGGACGAAGCGCCGGGCCTCGTCGAGGTTGTCCTGGGCGGCCTGCCGGGCCTGCTCGACGTAGCCGGCCGCGGCGTCCGTGCGCTCCGGCAGGGCCCGCTGGGCGGCCCGGAGCAGCAGCTGGATGCTGCTGAGGCTCTGCGCGAGGGTGTCGTGGATCTCCCGGGCGAGGCGTTCGCGCTCGGCGAGCACCCCGGCGGCGTGGTGGGCGGTGGCGAGGTCGGCGCGGGCGGCGGTGAGCTCGTCGATCAGCCGGCGGCGCTCCTCGCTCTCCCGGTACAGCGCCTGGTAGCCGAGGACGGTCGCGGTGGCGACGGCGGCGCCGAGCGCGGGCCCGATCGACGCGGCCACGCTGAAGGTGTGCTGGTGCCAGGACCACGCGGCGATCGCGGCGGCGGCGGTCAGCCCGACGGCGGCGAGTCCGCCCCGGCGGCCGAGCAGGTGCAGTTCGAGGAAGTACAGCGGGAACGCCAGCCACACCCCGTCCTGCGTGGCCACGAGCACGCCCGCCCAGGTGACGCCGAGCAGCGCGAGCCACAGCGCGGCCGCCCGGCGCGAGCGGCGGATGACCGCGAGCCTCGGCCCGGCCGCGTAGGCGGCGCCCATGGCGGTGGCGGCGGCGGTCACGGACGCCGGGTCGCCGTCGCGGCCGGTGAAGGCGCGGGCGACGGCGAGGACGAGCAGGCCCGCCACGAGCAGGTGCAGGCAGACCTGGAGGACGCGGGCGACGGGGGTGGTGCGGAAACGTTCGGTCGCCATCCGTCCAGCCTAAGTTCCGCGTTGCGGGCCCGGCATCAATCAAAAGGTTGAACTCCGCTTCTGCCCTTCGATGCCGAGGATGCAATCCCCCGTGCGATGCCCGCGGGCCCCCTTCCCGGCGACGGTGTGGGCACACAGTCGTTTCGTGCAGAGAGGCCCGTCGTGTTCGTCGCCTGGAGGGACCTGGGGTTCGCCAAGGGGCGGTTCGCCCTGATGGGGACCGTCATCGTGCTGATCACCGTGCTGGTCGGCCTGTTGTCCGGGCTGACCGCCGGGCTCGGCCGGCAGAACGTCTCGGCGATCACCGGCCTGCCGGCCGACCACCTGGTGTTCGGACGGCCCGCCGACGGGCAGCAGCTGTCCTTCACCGACTCCCAGGTCACCCCGGAGCAGTGGCAGGCCTGGTCACACGAGCCGGGCGTGACCTCCGCCCAGCCGCTCGGCATCACCACCACCAAGGCCGCCGCCGGGCAGCGCACCGCGGCACTCTCCGCGTTCGGCGTCCCGGACGGCTCCGGGCTGGCCCCGCAGGGCGCCCGCATCACCGCCGGCCAGGCGGTGCTGTCGAAGACCGCCGCCGCGAACCTCGGCGGGCTGACCGCCGGCGCCGGCTTCACGATGGCCGGCCACCCGCTCACCGTCGCCGCCGTCGACGGCGACGCCGCCTACAGCCACACCCCCGTGATCTGGACCAGCCTCGCCGACTGGCAGGCGTTCGCCCCCGGCGGCACCGGCCACGCGACGGTCATCGCACTCACCGCCGCGAAGGGCGCCGACCTCGGCGCGGCCGACGCCCGCCTCGGCACCGAGACCCGCACCCGCGACGACGCGCTCGCCGCGATCGGCTCCTACACCTCCGAGAACGGCTCGCTGCAGCTGATGCGCGGCTTCCTGTTCGCCATCTCCGCCCTGGTCATCGGCGCGTTCTTCACCGTCTGGACGATCCAGCGCAGCGGCGACGTCGCCGTCCTCAAGGCCCTCGGCGCCTCCACCCGCTACCTGCTGCGGGACGCGCTCGGCCAGGCCGTCCTGCTGCTGGTGCTCGGCACCGCGGCGGGCACCGCGATCGCCCTGGGAGCGGGCTCGCTGATCGGCTCCGCCGTCCCGTTCGTCCTGGACGCCCCGACCCTGCTGCTGCCCGCCGCCGTGATGATCGCCCTCGGCGCCGTCGGCGCGGCCCTGTCCATCCGCCGGATCACCTCCGTCGACCCGCTGACCGCCCTCGGGAGCGCCCGATGACCCTCCACCTCGACCACGTCACCCTGACCTACCCGGACGGCGACGACCGGCTCACCGCCCTCGACGACGTCTCCCTGACCGTCCCCGCGGGCACCATCACCGCCGTGGTCGGCCCGTCCGGCTCCGGCAAGTCCAGCCTGCTCGCCGTCGCCGCGACCCTCATCGCCCCCGACTCCGGCCGGGTCGTCGTGGACGGCACCGACACCACCGGCCTCACCCGCGCCGAACTCACCGCGCTGCGCCGCACCCGCATCGGCGTCGTCTTCCAACAGGCCAACCTGCTGCCATCCCTGACCGCCGCCGAACAGCTCCAGGTGATGGCCCACCTCGACGGCCGCTCCCCCCGCGCCGCCCTCCCCCGCGCCCTCGAACTCCTCGACGCCGTCGGCCTCCGCGACCAGGCCCACCGCCGCCCGCACCAGCTCTCCGGCGGCCAGCGCCAACGCGTCAACATCGCACGGGCGTTGATGAACGACCCGAAGGTCCTGCTGATCGACGAACCCACCAGCGCCCTCGACCACGAGCGCGGAGCAGCCGTCCTGGACCTGATCACCACCCTCACGCACCAGCGCGCGACGGCGACGGTCCTGGTCACCCACGACCGCACCCACCTGACCGCCGTCGACGAGACCGCCGAGGTCCACGACGGCCGGCTGACTACTTCTTCGCAGCCAGCACGTCGTCCACCGCTAGTGTCACCGGTGCCCCGATCGACTCCGGCAGTGTGAACGACTGCCCGGGGTGGTGGACGGCGTGTACCCGGTACTCGCCGTCCTTGGGGTCGGTGAGCACCATGACGCGCTGGTTCTTCCGGTCCACGATGACGTAGACGGGCACTTCAGCCTCGGCGTACGCAAAGGGCTTCTTCTTCAGGTCGTCACTGACGTTCGACGACGTGACCTCCAGCACGAGACGGAACGCCGCTGGGTCGTAACAGTTGTACTCGATCAGGTGATCATCAATGTCGGCATCGACGATCGACAGATCGGGCACCGCATAATCCGAGGGCCCGTCCGGCAACCAGATGCCCACGTTCTGCAGAACGTCGACCTCGTCCCCATCGAGGCCGGCCGCAAAAAGTACCCGCATGAGGCGACTCAGCGACTTACCGTGCGAAACATCCGGCGGCGGCGTCACGGTGATCTGGCTCCCGACGATCTCGACCCGATGCCCGGCGAACCGGTTCGAGATCAGCTCGGCGGCTTCGAGCAGCGTCAGCTGCCCCATCGGTTCTTCCACTGCTGCGGCGGACATGGAGTTCCTCCTGACTGCCGATGTCGAGAACATCATCGTAGGACGCAGACGCCTTCCGACGCCCGATCTTCACCCCTCACCCGAACGAGTGGTTTAGCCTCTACCGCGCCCGCAGCCGCAGCGCCGTGCGGGGCTCCTCCTGGGCCTCCTGGCCGTTGGCCCACAGGGAGCGCACGTGGCTCAGGTGCCGCGTCATGCAGGCCTCCGCCGCCTCCGCGTCGCCCGACAGCATCAGGTCCAGCAGCTCCAGGTGCTCCTCCGCCGAGGACACCAGCTCACCACGCTCGTCGAGGCGGTTCAGCCCGTACAGCCGCGAGCGCTTGCGCAGGTCCCCCACCACGTCCACCAGCCGCGCGTTGCCCGCGAGGCCCAGCAGGTCGAGGTGGAACTGGCGGTCCGCCTCCAGGTAGCCGATCAGATCGTGCTTGCGCGCGGCGGCCACGATCGCCTCGGCCTGCGGGCGCAGCCGCTCCAGCTGCTCGGCGGTGGCCGTGCGGGTGACCCGGCCGACGGTCGGGACCTCGATGAGGGCGCGGATCTCGGTGTAGTCGTCGAGGTCCCGCTCGGTGAGTTCGGTGACCCGGAAGCCCTTGTTGCGGACGGCCTCCACCAGGCCCTCGCGGGCGAGGTCGAGCATGGCCTCGCGCACCGGCGTGGCGGAGACGCCGAAGTCGGCGGCGAGCGCGGGCGCGGAGTAGACGACGCCGGGGCGCAGCTCCCCGGAGATCAGGGCGGCGCGCAGTGCGTGGGCGACCTGGTCGCGGAGCCGCTCCTGCACGGAGATCAGGGTGCGGGACTTGAGCTCGGCCATGGTGTTCCTCCGGGTCGGTGCAGAACACCAGCGTACAATGTCACGTTACGGTGCGTGCGCAACGGTCCGCGATTCGAGCCGCAGCTCATCGTGGCAGCGGCCGTCGGCCGTGACAACGGCCGGCGGCCCACGGAACCCGCCGTCCTCAGCCGCCCGCGTGCACCTCCGCCGCCACGGCCAGGTCCTCCCAGGCCATGCCGACGCTCTTGAAGAACCGCGGCCGGTCCGCCGGTACGTGGACGTCGCCGCGCACCAGCTCGGCCAGGTTCCACACCTGGCGTCCGGAGACCCCCGCCATGATCAGGTCCCCGGCCTCGCGGGCCGCCACCGCCCGCGCCTCGACGTAGAGTTCGGCCCGCCCGACCAGCGCGGCGTCCACCTCCCGCGCGTCCGGCTCGTGCGAGCCGACCGCCGCGACGGCCGCGTGCGCGGGCACCAGCGCGCCGTCGAACAGCGGCGTGCGCGCGGTGGTGCAGCACACCACCACGTCCGCCGCCGCGACGGCCTCCGGCCCGCCGACCGAGGCCGCCAGCCCGAGCCCCTGCCCGTACGCGGCCAGCGCCTCGGCGGGCCCGGCGCTGCGCGCGACCACGGTGAGCCGGGTCAGCGGCCGGATCGCGAGCAGCGCGTCGAGGTGCCCGTACGCCTGCGGCCCGGCGCCGAACAACACGAGGTGCGCGGCCTCCGGCGGGGCGAGCCGGCGCAGGGCGACGGCGGTGACGGCGGGCGTGCGCAGCGCGGTGAGCGCGGCGCCGTCGAGCAGCGCGACGGGCTGGAGGGTGGGCCCGTCGAGCAGGAGGTAGCTGCCGGTGATCCGGGGCAGGCCGCGCCCGGGGTTGGCGGGCGCGACACCGGCGATCTTGACGCCCGCGTACCGCCCGGCGGCGGCGGGCATCATCAGCAGTTCGCCGGCCGGGACGGGCACCCCGGTGCGGACGGGCGCGGCCTCGGGGTCGAACCCGTCGAGCAGCATCCGCTCGACCGCGCCGGCGGCCCGGGCGGGCGTGACGGACCCGGTGCCCGACACGGCGTACCGGAGCGGCTCGGTCGCCGTGCCGGGCGGTACGGAGTAATTCGCGTCAGAAGAAGTCACAGCAGGAATCCTGCCCCGAGCCCGTCCCCTTCTTCCAGCACGAATCCGTGTTCCCCGGTGCGGTGCGCCGTCCCCGTCACCTCCGTGACGACGCCGGAGCCCAGCGGGTCGCCGCCCGGCAGCACCCGCCCGTGGAACACCGTCCCGATGACCGACTCGTGCCGCAGCTCCTCGCCCGGCGCGAGCCGCCCCTCGGCCGCGAGCACCGCGAGCCGGGCGGAGGTGCCGGAGCCGCAGGGCGAGCGGTCGATCTGCCCGTCCGCGAAGACGGTGACGTTCCGCTGGCTCAACCCTTCGCCGTCCCAGGGGAGTTCGTCGTACAGCACGACCCCGTACACGCCCGAGAGCCGCGGGTCCGACGGATGCGCCACCGCCTCCGAACCCTCCAGCGCCCGCCTGATCTCCCGCCCTGCGGCGGTGAGTTCCGGCAGCCGGGCGGTGTCGACGGTCAGGCCCAGCGCCGCCGCCGACACCGAGGCGTAGCAGGCCCCGGCGTGCGCCACCGCGACCTCCACGGTGCCGCGCGAGGTCGCCACCGCCAGCTTCGGCGCGCTCACCCGCGACGGCACGTTGCGGAAGGTCACCCCGGTGGTGCGCCCGCCGGCCCGGTGGACGAGGGCCGTGACGCGCCCCGACGGCACGTCGATCCGCACCCGCGCCACGCCGTCCGCGGGGGCCGCGACCAGCCCGGAGTCGACCGCCCACGCGCCGAGCGCGATGGTGCCGTGCCCGCAGGCCGTCGAGTAGCCGTCCTTGTGCCAGAACAGGACGCCCAGGTGCGCCTCGTCGTCGTCCGGCGGCACCAGGAACCCGCCGTACATCCCGGCGTGCCCGCGGGGTTCGCGGCCGAGCAGCCGGCGGACGTCGTCCAGCGCACCCGGCCGGGGCGCGGTGGCACTGCCGCCCGCGCCGATCGCGATGGCCCGCCGCTCGGCGACGCTGTCCCCGGGGATCACCGGGGCGCCGTCCAGCACGATCCGGAACGGCTCGCCGGCCGTGTGGTAGTCGACGGTCCGGACGTACATCACACACCCCCGGCGGGCAGCACGCTGACCGTCCGCCCGACGGTGTAGAAGTCGAGCGCCGCCTGCCCCTGCTCACGCTCCCCGTGGCTCGCGCCCTTGGCGCCGCCGAACGGCAGGTGGAAGTCGACGCCGCTGGACGGCGCGTTGATCCGGATCATGCCCGCGTCCAGCCGGTCGGCGGCCGCCAGGGCGACGTCCAGACTGCGGCTGTGCACCGAGGTGGCGAGGCCGTGCGGGGTGTCGTTGGCGAGCGCGATCGCCGCGTCGAGGTCGGGCGCGGCGTGCAGCACGGCGACCGGGCCGAAGAACTCCTCGCGCGCCAGCGGGTGTTCGGCGGGCACCCCGGTGAGCAGCGCCGGTTCGACGTACCAGCCGGCCCGCGCGGGCACCCGTCCGCCGGTGAGCAGTTCGGCCCCGGCGGCCACGGCCGACTCGACGGCCCCCGTCAGCCGGTCCCGGGCCGCGGCGTTGATGACGGGCCCGCAGACCGCGTCGTCCGCCGCCTCCAGCGCCTTGACCAGCGCGTCCCGCAGCGGCTCGTACGCCTCGCCGACCGCGATCACCCGGCTGGTGGCGGTGCACTTCTGCCCCGCGTACCCGGCGACGGCGGCGGCGATGTGCCCGGCGGCCTGCGCGATGTCGGCGTCCGGCAGCACCAGCGCCGCGTTCAGCCCGCCGAGTTCGGCCTGCACGGGCACGCCGCGCTCGGTGGCCGCCCGCACGACGGCCCGGCCGACCCCGGTGGAGCCGGTGAACGACACCACGTCCGCCGCGTCGACCAGCGCCGCGCCCTCCTCCGCGCCGCCCGGCAGCACCGTGAGCACGTCCGCCGGCAGCCCGGCGAGCGCCACCAGTTCGGCCAGCCGCAGCGCGCACGCGGTCGCCTCCGGGGCCGGCTTGAGCACCGCGGCGTTGCCGACCGCCAGCGCCGGCGCGGCCTTCCAGCTCGGGATCGCCAGCGGGAAGTTCCACGGCGCGATCAGCCCGGCCACCCCGTGCGGCCGCCGCCGGGTGAGCAGCAGCCCGGGCCCGCCGGCGGTCTCGTGCACGGCCCCGGAGGGCGCGTACGGCGCCTGCGCGTAGTACCGCCAGATCGCCGCCGTCCTGGCGACCTCGCCGCGCGCCTCGGCGAGCGGCTTGCCGACCTCGCGCACGACCAGCGAGGCCAGCTCCTCCGCGTGCGCCTCGACCGCGTCGGCGATCCGGCCGAGCGCCGCCGACCGGGCGCCGGCGCCCGCGGCGAGCCACCGCGCCTGGGCGCCGCGGGCCCGCGCGACGGCGGCCCGGACGGCGTCGGCGCCGGGTTCGTCGACGGCGACGACGAGGTCCGCGGGGTCGGCGGGGTTGTACGAGGTGATGGTCACAGCCAGAAGCCCTTCGGGTGGAGCGTCACAGCAGGCTCCGTCACAGCAGGAAGCCGGCGGGGAACGGGTCGGTGGGGTCGAGGAAGTACTGGGCGGTGCCGGTCACCCAGGCCCGCCCGGTGACGGTCGGCACCACCGCGGGCCGCCCGGCCACCTCGGTCTCCTCGACCAGCCGCCCGGTGAAGGTGGTCCCGATGAAGGAGTCGTTGCGGAAGTCCCGCCCGAGCGGCAGTTCGCCGCGCGCGTGCAGCTGCGCCATCCGCGCCGAGGTGCCGGTGCCGCACGGCGAGCGGTCGAACCAGCCGGGGTGGATGGCCATCGCGTGCCGCGAGTGCTCGGCGGTCGAGCCGGGGGCGAGCAGTTGCACGTGGTGGCAGCTGTGGAAGGACGGGTTCTCCGGGTGCACCGGCCGCTCGGGGCCGGCGTTGATGGCGTCCATCAGGGCCAGCCCGGCGGTGAGGATGTCCTGCTTGCGCTCGCGCTCGAACGGCAGCCCGAACTCGGCGAGCGGCAGGATGGCGTAGAAGTTGCCGCCGTAGGCGAGGTCGTAGCTGACCGTCCCGTACCCGGGCACGTCGATCTTGCGGTCGAGCGCGACGGCGTACGAGGCCACGTTGCGGATGGTCACGGCCTTGGCCGCGCCGTCCTCGACCCGCACCTCGGCGACCACGAGCCCGGCGGGCGTGTCCAGCCGCACGGTCGTCACCGGCTCGACGACCGGCACCATCCCGGTCTCCACCAGCACGGTGGCGACACCGATCGTGCCGTGCCCGCACATCGGCAGCAGCCCGGAGACCTCGATGAACAGCACCCCGTAGTCGGCGTCCGGCCGGGTCGGCGGCTGCAGGATCGCGCCGCTCATCGCGGCGTGCCCGCGCGGCTCGTACATCAGCAGGGTGCGGAAGTGGTCCAGGTGCTGCTGGAAGTGCACCCGGCGCTCGGCCATGGTGGCACCCGGGACGACACCGAACCCGCCGGTGACGACCCGGGTCGGCATGCCCTCGGTGTGCGAGTCGACGGCGTGGAACACGTGACGGCTGCGCATGTGTCGGAACTCCCTCGGAGGATGGGCCGGCTGCCCCGTCAGCCGGCTCGTCGGCTACGGATTCAGGACAGGCCCTCGGCCAGCGCCTTCTCGGTGGCGGCCCGGACGGCCGCGTCGGCCTCGGCCCCCAGCGGCCGCCGCGGCGGCCGGACGGGCCCGCCGGGGCGCCCGGCGATGTCCATCGAGAGCTTGATGGCCTGGACGAACTCGGTCTTGGAGTCCCAGCGCAGCAGCGGGTGCAGCGCCCGGTAGAGCGGCAGCGCGGTCTCCAGGTCGTGCGCGACGGCGGCCTTGTAGAGCGCCGCCGAGGCCTCCGGCAGCGCGTTCGGGTAGCCGGCGATCCAGCCGACCGCGCCGGCCAGCGCGAGCTCCAGCAGCACGTCGTCCGCGCCGATCAGCAGGTCGAGCCCGGGCGCGAGTTCGGCGATCTCGTAGGCCCGGCGGACGTCGCCGCTGAACTCCTTGACCGCGACGATCGAGCCCTCGGCGTGCAGTTCGGCGAGCAGCGCGGGCACGAGGTCGACCTTGGTGTCGATCGGGTTGTTGTACGCGACGACCGGCACGCCCGCCCGGGCCACCTCGGCGTAGTGCGCGCGGACGGCGTCGTGGTCGGCCCGGTACGCGTTCGGCGGCAGCAGCAGGACGGAGCCGGCGCCCGCCTCCGCGGCCTGCTCGGCCCAGCGGCGGGACTCGGCGCTCCCGTACGCGGCGACGCCGGGCATGACGCGGGCGCCGTCGCCGGCCGCCTCGACGGCCACCCGGACGATGCGGGCGCGCTCGTCGTCGGTGAGCGTCTGGTACTCGCCGAGCGAGCCGTTGGGGACGACGCCGTCGCAGCCGTTGTCGATCAGCCAGCGGACGTGCTCGGCGTAGGCGTCGTAGTCGACGGAGAGGTCCTGGCGCAGCGGGATCGCGGTGGCGACCATGATGCCGCGCCAGGGCCGGGTGGTGTCGTGCGGGGTGTGGGACACGATGATGACTCCTTGGTGAGGTGTGACATTTTATTAGTGGGGACGGGCCGGAGACAAGAGTCCCCGGCCCCCGTGTTCGGTCGGGCCCGGCTCAGTCGCCGGCCGCCAGCTGCGAGAGCGGCACCGGGCAGGCGAACGGCCGCCGGTCGGGCCCCGCTCCCCCGTGACTGCAGGCGCCGCCGGCGCCGGACAGGCAGGCCACCGCCGGACCGCACATCCGGCCCTGGCACCACCCCATCCCCGCGCGGGTCAGCAGCTTGACGGTCCGCGGGTCCCCCGCGCCCAGCTCGTCCACCGCCTCCCGGATCGCCGCCACCGGCACCTCCTCGCACCGGCACACGTCGGTGTCCGGGCGCAGCCAGTCCGTCCAGCCGGGGCCGGGCCGGTGGGCGGCGGCCATCAGGGCGGCGAAGGCCCGCCGCCGGGCCCGGCGGCGCAGCAGCGCCGGCTCCGGGGTGCGGCCGGCGACCGCGTGCGCGGCCAGCGCGCCCTCCGCGACCGCGAGGTCCGCGCCGCCCACGCCGTTGGTCTCCCCCGCCGACCACAGGCCGGGGACGCTGGTGCGCAGCCGGGCGTCCACCCGCAGCGCGACCGCGCCGTCCGGGCCGGTCACGGTGTCCGCGCCGAGCTCGGTCGCGAGCTCGATCTGCGGCAGCAGGCCGTGGCCGACGGCGAGCGCGTCGCAGGCGATCCGGCGGCCGGTGCCGGGCACCGGCCGCCAGTCGGCGTCCAGCCGGGCCACCGTGACGGCGGTGACCCGGTCGGTGCCGTGCGCCTCGACGACGGCGCTGCGCGGGCGCAGCCGCACCCGGTGGCGCAGCAGCGCGCCGCCGTGCCCGGCGCCCTCGACGAGCTTGGCGGGAACGGCCGCCAGCACGCCGGGGCGCCGCGCGTAGCCGAGGTAGTCGCCGGCCTCGACCACCGCGGGCACCTCGGCCCCGGCGGTGACCAGCGAGGACGCCGCCGCGAGCAGCAGCGGCCCGCTGCCGGCCACGACGATCCGCCGGCCGGGCAGCACCAGCCCGGCCTTGAGCATGGCCTGGGCGCCGCCCGCGGTCACGACCCCGGGCAGGGTCCAGCCGGGGAAGGGCAGCTGCCGCTCGTACGCGCCGGTGGCGAGCAGCACGGCGGCGGCCCGCACGGTGGTCCGGTCACCGGCCTCCGGCCCGAGGGTGACGTGCGCGGCGAGTCCGTCGCCGGTGCGCTCCAGCGCCCACACCTGGTGGCCGCCGAGGAAGCGCACCTGCCCGGTCCGCTCGTGCGCGGCGAGCCGGCCGGCCAGGTCGGCGTAGACGGACCAGCCGTGGTGCAGCCGGTCGGGCCGGGCGGCCCGGAGGCCGGGCGCGGGGTGGCGGTAGTACTGGCCGCCGGTCTGCCGGCCCCCGTCGAGCAGCGCGCAGCGCAGCCCGAGGTCGGCGGCGGTGACGGCGGCGGCGAGCCCGGCCGGGCCGGCCCCGATCACCGCGAGGTCGTACGGGAAGGGCTGCGCCGCTTCCGGCGGCTCGACCGGCCCTGACGGCGCTGACGGACCTGACGGCGCTGGCGGACCTGACGGCTCGAACGGCTCGAATGGTTCAGACGGCGAGGTCGGCACGGCCGTGGCCCTCCTGGGTGGTGACGGTGGTGCCGGGCTCGGCGGGGAGCAGGCAGGTGCGCTGGTTGGGGCGGCCGTCGACGGTGGCGAGGCAGTCGAAGCAGGCGCCGATCCCGCAGAACGCCCCGCGGGGCCGCCCGCCGGCCCGGGTGGTGCGCCAGGCGAGGACGCCGTCGGCCCAGAGCGCGGCGGCGATCGACTGGCCGGGCAGCGCGGGCACGGGCCGTCCGTCGAAGTCGATGTGGTGGGCGGGCCCGGGCTCGGCCCCGACCAGCTCGGCGGGTGTGCGGCGGCGCATCGAGGGCCTCTCCAATCCGGTCGGGGGAAGTGCGGGTCAGGCGGCCGGGAATCGGTCGGCCCGGAACGGCGTGAGGTCGAACTCCGGCTGCTTGCCGGTCAGTTGTTCGGCGATCAGCAGCCCGGTCGCCGGGGCGAGCCCGATCCCGGCGCCCTCGTGCCCGCACGCGTGGTAGAGCCCGGGCACGCGCGGGTCGGCGCCGACCGCCGGCAGGTGGTCCGGCAGGTAGGGGCGGAATCCCCGGTAGGCGCGCATCACGGCGACGTCCGCGAGCACCGGGAACAGTTCGGCCGCCTGCGCGGCGAGCCGCCGCAGCACCTCCCGGGAGAGCGTCCGGTCGAAGCCGACCCGCTCCCGGCTGGCGCCGATCAGCACCGGCCCGCCGGGCGTGCCCTCGACCACGGCCGAGGTCTCCAGCCCGGCCGACCCGCTGGCCACGTTGGCGACGTAGTCGGCGGCGTAGACCTTGTGCCGCACGATCCGCGGCAGCGGCTCGGTGACGAGGACGAACCCGCGCCTGGGCAGGACGGGCAGGTGCACCCCGGCCAGCGCGGCGAGCTCCCCGCCCCACGTCCCGGCGGCGTTGACGACGGCGGGCGCGTCCAGCCGCCGCCGGTCGGTCCCGACGCCGAGGACGGCGCCGTCCGCCCCCCGGCGGACGGTCCGGACGGTCTCACCGGTGATCAGTTCCGCGCCCATCCGCCGGGCCGCGCGCAGCAGGTGGGCGGCGGCGAGGGCGGGCTGCACCTGGGCGTCCTGCGGGTAGTGGAAGCCACCGGCCATGCCCGGCGAGAGGTGCGGTTCCAGCTCCCGCAGCCGCTCGGCGGGCACCTCCTCGGCGACCACCCCGGCGGCCGCCTGGCGCGCGGCGAAGGCGCGCAGGGCTTCCTGCCCGGCCGCGGCCTGGGCGACGACCAGGCCTCCCTTGGCCTCGTATTCCACGGCGGCGCCGAGTTCCCCGGCGAGCTCGCGCCACAGCCGGGTGCTGAGCAGCGCGAGGTCGAGCTCGGGCCCGGGCTCCTTGTCGGAGACCAGCAGGTTGCCCTCGCCGGCGCCGGTGGTGCCGCCGGCCACCGGCCCGCGGTCGACGACGGCGACGGCGAGCCCGGCGCGGGCCGCGTAGTAGGCGCAGGCGGCGCCGACGACTCCGGCGCCGACCACGACGACGTCCAGGGGAGGTCTCCAGGTCTTGGGCACGGCAGTAATATGTCACATGCCATCAGCCCTGCCAAGAGTGCCGCGACGAAACGCGAACCGGACCCAAGCGACGCAAAAGCCCCGGCCCGCCGCACACGGGGTGCGACGGGCCGGGGCCGGCGATCAGCGGATCAACGGATCAGGTGATGTCGTCCATCTGCTCCCGGCGCGCGGCCGGCACCGGAGCACTCGCCGCCGGCGCCGACGAAGCCTCGATGGCCTCCGCCCCCGCGACCGTTTCGACCGAGAGGTCCACGTGCGAGGCCTCCTCGTCGTCCAGGTCCGCGTCCGGGTTGTTGCGGCGCTTGCGCCGGTCGTTGAACAGCGCGATGCCCACCGCGGCGAAGTACAGCGCCCAGATCGGCGCGGCCAGCACCAGCATGCTGACCGGGTCGGCGCTCGGGGTGGCGAACGCGGCGAACACCGTGATGCCCATGACCATCCCGCGCCACCAGCCGAGCAGCCGCTTGCCGGTGACCATGCCGACCATGTTCATCATGACCAGCAGCAGCGGGAACTCGAAGGCCGCGCCGAAGACCAGCACCATGCGGGTGGCGATGTCGAAGTAGTCGTTGGGCGGCAGGATCGGCGTGGTCTTGTCCGGGGTGAACGAGATCAGCACCTGGACCGTGGTCGGCAGCGTCAGGATGGCGCAGCCCACGCCGGCCAGGAACAGCGGCGCCCCGGCCGCCATGAAGATGACCGTGTACTTCTTCTCGTGCCGGTGAAGGCCCGGCGCCACGAAGGCCCACACCTGCCACAGCCAGACCGGCACGGCGCCCACCACACCGGCCGTCAGTGCCACCTGGAGCATCCAGGTGAAACCGGAGGTCAGACCGATCGTCGAGACCTGAGCGCACTTCCCGTCGAACTGGTCGGCCGTGTCCGGGGTGCACTGCGGCAGCGGCTCCAGCAGGAAGTGTTCGATCGGCTTGTGGTAGATCGCCGCGACGATGGTGATCAGCACGATCGCGATGACCGACTTGACCACGCGATTGCGCAGTTCCCGCAGGTGATCGGCGAGGGCCATCCGCCCCTCAGGATCCTTGGACGCCTTCGGCGCCTTGGAGAGCTTGCTCAACCCCGGTCCTCAACTCGTGCGTCGAGGCCCGCCGGTCGACGGGCCTCCGTGGTCGCGTGCGTCACGTGCGCCGCGCTCAGTGCGGCCGGTCGCCGTCCGCGGCGGGCCGCTCGGCGGGCTCGGCCACCGGCCGGGCCGTGCCGGTGGCACCGGGCGCGGTCTGGATGGTCTTGGCCGCACCGCCGCTCACCGGCGGCGCCGGCGCGGGCTCCGCGGCCTCGCCGTCCGTGCGCATCGCCTTAGCCTCGCTCTTGAGGATCCGCATCGACTGGCCGAGCGAGCGCGCCAGATCGGGCAGCCGCTTGGCACCGAAAAGCACGATGGCGATTACCACGACCACGACGATCGCGGTCATCGAGATGCGCATGCTCGACCACCTTCAGTCAACGCGGCACCGGCGGACCGCCCGCGGCGGATGGTAACCGCTGCGGATGACACCCCGACGACGTCCGCCCGAACAAGGACAGCGGCCCCCGGTTCGCAGTTCGGGAGCCACCTCAGAGCGTAACCCGCCCCTACACCCGGGATGCAGTCCCCGTACGACCTGGTGACGCAGTCCTCAGCGGGAGGGCACCGCCGCCGCCAGCTCCTCGGCCGCGTCGGCCAGCGCCCGCGAGGCCGTGCCGACGCCCTTGGCCAGCGCCCGGACGTCCAGCCACAGCCGGATCCCGAGGACGCCGAGGACCAGCAGGCCCGCGGTGGCGAGCAGGACGGCGGCGACGAGCATCCAGGACATGCCGCCCACCCTATACGGGCCGAGGTCCCGGGCCCGGACTGCTACCCCTCGGCCGGGACGAGCCGCATGGTGCGCACTCCCGCCCCGGTGAGCGCCGCCACGATCTTCTCCCCCGCGGCCTTGCGCACCGCCGCCCCGCACAGTGGGCAGCCGAAGCTGTAGTGCGCCTGCTCCGGGGTGCGGCCGAGGGTCAGGCGGAACTCCTCGGCCGGCAGCTCCACCTTCTCCCGGCACTGCGAGCAGTAGACCTTGAATCTGGTACCGGGCTCCACGGCTCAGTCCCGCCCCTCCCCGTAGGCGGCCAGCGCCTCCCGGGCCGCCGCGCGCGCCTGCTCGGCGAGCTGCGGCGGCGACACGATCCGCCCGTCCCGGCCCAGCCGCAGCGCCAGCGGGCGCAGCTGGGAGGGGTCGGCGCTGCGCAGGGTGATCCGCAGGCCGCCGTCCGGCAGTTCCTCGGCCCGGTCGTGGGTGTAGTACTCGGCCACCCAGCGCCCGCCGGAGGACACCTCGACGACCACCTCCGGGTCGTCCGCCGCCGGGTTGACCAGCCCGCCGGACAGGTCCCGCGGCTCGCGCCGGGGCGGGTCGGCGGGCACGTCCAGGACCCGGATCTCGGCCACCCGGTCCAGCCGGAACGTCCGGTGGTCCTCCGAGGTGCGGCACCAGGCTTCCAGGTAGGTGTGGCCCTCGGTGAGCAGGCGGATCGGGTCGACCTCGCGCTCGGTCATCCCGCCGCGCCCGTGCGAGTAGTAGCGCAGCCACAGCCGGCGGCCCTCGCTCAGCGCGCGGTCGATGTCGGCGAAGACGTGACTCTCGGCCTCGAACGTCACGCCGACCCGGGCGCTGCCCTCGGCGCTCTCCCCCGCCGCGTTCTCGATCTTGGCGACGGCCCGGGTGAGCGCCTCCCGGTCCCCGGCCCGCAGACCGGGCAGCCCGGCCACCGCGCGGGCGGCGACCAGCAGCGCGGTGGCCTCGTCTGCGGCCAGCCGCAGCGGCTGCGCCACGTCGTCGACGTTGTGCCACCAGATCCGCTCGCCGTCGGTGTCGATGTCGAGCAGGTCGCCGCCGCGGAAGCTGGTGCCGCACATCGGCAGCACGTTGAGGTCCCCGATCAGCTCGCGCTCGGTGATCCCGAACGCGCGGGCCACCTCGGCGACCTCGGCCCCGGGCCGCTCCCGCAGGTAGGTGACCAGCGACAGCATCCGTCGCGTCTGGTCAATAGCGTTACTCATGCGTCCACCTCGCTGCGCTCGGCGGGCGCTTCGCACAATACGCACCTGCTCATCGTTCGCTCGCTTCGCTCGTTCACGCCCGCACACCCTCCACCACGTCCGGCCCGGCGACCGCCCGCAGCCGCTCGATCACGTCGGCCCGCAGCTCCTCCGGCCCGAGCACCACGACGTCCGGCCCGAACTCGGCCAGGTCGGCGCCCAGCCCGTTGCCGTACGGGATCTCCAGTTCGTCCCAGGCCTCGTCGACCCGGCCGGTGCTCAGCGCCTTGGTGCGCAGCGGGAAGCCCGCGCCCCGCCGGACCCGCACGGTCGCGGTGGCCGTGGCGCCCTCGCCGGCGAACTTGGCGACGGTCGCCCGCACGTCCACGTGCTCCGGCACGGTGCCGAGGAAGGCGCCGGTCTTCGCCCGCACCTTGCCGGTGATCCGGCTGAGCCGGAACACCCGGGCGTCGCCCCGATCGCGGTCCCATCCGGCCAGGTACCAGTGCCCGCGCCAGCACTCCAGCGCCCACGGCTCGACGCTGCGCTGCTCGACGGCGGCGGCACCGGCCTTGCGGTACTCGAAGGTGACCGGACGGCGGTCCCGGGCGGCGGTGAGCAGCGGCTCGAACGCGGCCTCCCGGGCGGGGATGCGCGGTTCCAGGGCGGAGCGCGCCTCGGCCTCGGCGAACGGCACCCCGGCGGCCCGCAGCTTCTGCAGCGCGCCGCTGGCGGCGCCGGACATCTTGGCCTGCTGCCAGACCCGCGCGGCCAGCGTGAGGGCGGCCGCCTCCTCGGCGTCCAGCGCGATCTCGGGCAGCCGGTTGCGGTCGGCGCGGGCGAGGTAGCCGAGCTCGCCGTCCAGGGCGTTCTCGTCGACGTCGATCACCAGGCCGAGCTCGCGCAGGTCGTCCTTGTCCCGCTCGAACATCCGGTTGAAGGCGTCCTCGCTGCTGTTCTGCCAGGCCTCGCGGTACGCCTCGATGGATTCCCGCAGCTCCTTCTTGGAGAGCGGACGTCTGGTGTTCATCAGGCACAGGGCGAGATTCATCAGCCGCTCTGCCTTGGCGATCGCCATCGCTGACCCTTCCGGTGTGCCGCGCCGTGCGCGGGGTGCGCCGCCGGACGATCGTCACCCGGCGGGACCGACCGTACCGGTAGCGGTACGCACCGCAAAAGCCGCATCCGCAAACGCCCGTGGGCCGGGCCCCCGGAGGGGTCCGGCCCACGGCCGCGACGGGCTCAGACGCCCAGCAGGTCGACCACGAAGATCAGGGTCGAGTGCGCCGGGATGAGCGGCGACGGCGACTGCGCGCCGTAGGCCAGGTGCGACGGGATGACCAGCTCGCGGCGGCCGCCGACCTTCATGCCCTCGACACCCTGGTCCCAGCCCTTGATGACGCGGCCGGCGCCCAGCGGGAAACGGAACTCGTTGGGGCTCCGGTTCCAGCTCGCGTCGAACTCCTCGCCGGTCTCGAAGGTCACGCCGACGTAGCGGACGCTGACGACCTGGCCCTTCTTGGCCTCCGCGCCGTCACCGACGACGATGTCGCGGATCTGCAGCTCGGTCGGAGCGTCGCCGCCGGGGAAATCGATCTCAGGCTTCTCGTTGAGGCTCACAGTCCCTCTTCTCACGGTTTTCTCTGCTTCCATGACCAAGCGGCGGGCGCCCGCACCCGGTCCGTCCGGACCACGGTACGGGCGCCCGCCGCCCGTACGGGACCGGCCACGCGGCCGGTCCCGAAGGTCACACGCACACCATTGTCACCCGAAAGTGGATCAGCCCTGACCCGCGTCCAGGATGTCGACCACGAACACCAGCGGCGCGTTGGCCGGGATCTCGCCCTGGCCCTTGTCGCCGTAGGCCAGCGCCGCCGGGATCACCAGCTCGACCCGGCTGCCGACGGTCTGGCCCGCCAGGCCCTGGTCCCAGCCCTGGATGACCTGGCCGCCGCCGACGGCGAAGCTGAACGCCTGGCCCTTGCCGAGCGAGGAGTCGAAGACCTTGCCGTCCTTGAACAGCGCGCCGGTGTACTGGACGACGACCTTCTCGCCCTTCTCCACCACCGGGCCGGTGCCCTTGATCAGGACGTGCGTCTTCAGCTCGGTCGGGTCGGCCGCGCCGGCCACCGGGGTGATCTCGGCCGGCTTCTTGCCGTTGTCCTTGACCTGCGGGAAGCCCGCCGGCGGCGGGGTGACCGTGCCGCTGACCGTCGCGTCGGGCGCGGTGCTGTTGCGGATGTCGATCACGAAGATCAGGTTGTCCTTGGCCCCGATCGACATGTCCGGCTTGCCCTGCGCGCCGAAGGCCGCGGCCGGCGGCGCCACCACGAGGACCCGGCTGCCGGCCTTCTTGCCGAGCACCGCCTGGTCCAGCGCCGGGATCAGCGCGTCCGTGCCGGCCTGGAAGATCTGCTGCTTCTGGCCCTGGTCGAAGGAGCTCGGGATGTCCTTGCCGGTGTTCCAGTTCTTCGCCGTGTAGTCGACGGTGGTCCAGGAGTTCTTGTCCACCTTCGCGCCGGTGCCCTCGGACAGCACCTTCACCACGAACGAGCCGTCGGGCTGGTCGGACGGCACCTGGATGTCGGCCTTCTTGCCGAAGTCTCCGGTGATCGTCGGCAGGACCTTGGCGTCGTCCTTGACCGGCGGCACCGGGTCGGCGGTCGGCGTGGCGGGCGCGCTCTTGGCGGCGTCCGGCTTGGCCTCCGACGAGCCGTTGTCCTTGTTGACCATGTAGAGCGTCACGCCGCTGCCGACCAGCAGCACCGCGAGCACCGTGCCCAGGATCACGCCGAGGCGGCCCACCGACGGCGGGTTCTCGTCGTACCCGGCCTCGGAGCTGTCGACCTTGCGCACGTTGGAGGCGAAGATCTGCGGTTCCTCGGTCTTCGTCCCGCCGGCCGGCCGCGGCCGGTCCTCCGGGCTCGCCCAGCCGGCCTGCTGCTTCAGGATCGACGGCGGCACGACGATCGACTCACCGTCGCCCGGCATCGGCCCGCCGGGACGCGACGCCGCCGGGTCACCCGAGGATCCGTCGTTCGCCGCGGTACCCGACCCGCCGGGGTTCGGCGCTTTCTCAGTCATGACTCCCCATCCATCTCGCCACCGGTCATTCGAGCTCTGCCACCGGCACGCTCAGTGCCGGTTTGCCGTCGCACCGTCCGCCCGGGCCCCGGGCGCCGGAGGCGCCTGCCACAGTGCGAGGGCAGTATGACAGTTCAGGATGAGGGCGGGCGCTTCCGTGTGCGAGCGCCCGCCCAAGCGTACGGAATCCTGCGGGAGTCTTCCTAGACCGCTTCCAGAATGTCGATCACGAACACCAGCGTGGAGTTCGCCGGCACCGAACCCTGCGCCTGGTCCTTGTACCCGAGCGCGGGCGGCACCACCAGCAGCACCCGGCTGCCGACGTTCTGGCCCACCAGGCCCTTGTCCCAGCCCTCGATCACGCTCCCGGTGCCGATCTGCACCGCCTGCGCGCCGCCGTGCGTCCAGGACGCGTCGAACTGCTGGCCGTTGCTCCAGAGCACCCCGGTGTACTGCACCACCAGCGTCTGCCCGCTCTTGACCTGCTTGCCCTCACCCTTGACCAGCACCGCCTGCTGGAGGTCGGCGGGCGCGGCCTGCCCGGCCGGGACGGTGATCGTCGCCGCGGCCTTGCCGTTGTCCTTGACCTGCGGCAGGTTCGCCGCCGCCTGGGTCATCGCGCCGGTCAGGGTCGAGTCCTGCGGCAGGCTCTCCATGACGTCGAACACGAACACCACCGTGTCGCCCTTGGCCACGCCCAGCTGGCTGCTGCCCTGGTCGCCGAAGGCCGCCGCCGGCGGGGCCACCACGAGCAGCCGACTGCCGACCTTCTTGCCGATCACGCTCTGGTCGAAGGCCGGCACCAGCTGGCCGCTGCCCGCCTGGTACAGCTGCGGCTTGCCACCCGCGTCGTACGAACTCGGCAGGTCCTTGCCGGTGGTCCAGTCCTTCGCCGTGTAGTTGACCGTGACCCAGTCGCCCTTGTTCACCGCGGGCCGGTCGCCCTCGCTGACGGTGTTCACCACGAACTGGCCGCTGGGCTGCTGCCCCTCGGGCAGGGTGATCGTCGCCTTGCTGCCGAAGCCGCCGCCCGAAAGGGTGGGCATCGGCGAAGCCTCGCCGACCGGAGTGGGCACGGTCGGGGCCGCGCTGGCCGTGGTCGGCGTCGCCGGGCCGGCCGCCTTGGTCGAACTGCTGCAGGCGACCGCCAGCAGCAGCGGAAGGGTGATCAGCAACCCGGCGGTGCGGCGCACGGTGGTCCTAACTGTCGTTCGAAGTCGGCTCTCCGGACTCGACGAACAGCGTATGCCCCGCACGGGTCCGGCCCCGGTAGACACCACCGGGGCCGGCTCCACGGACTCGATCATGGCGCGTGGGCCACGACCGCTCGGTCACATCCCCGCGATCAGCTTCTCCACCCGCTCGTCCACCGAACGGAACGGGTCCTTGCACAGCACCGTGCGCTGCGCCTGGTCGTTCAGCTTCAGGTGCACCCAGTCCACCGTGAAGTCCCGGCGCTGCTCCTGCGCCCGGCGGATGAAGTCCCCGCGCAGCCGCGCCCGGGTGGTCTGCGGCGGGATCGACTTGGCCTCGAAGGTCTTGAGGTCCGTCGTCACCCGCTTCGCCTGTCCCTTGCCCTGGAGCAGGTAGAACAGGCCCCGGCGGCGGTGGATGTCGTGGTACGCGAGGTCGATCTGCGCCACCCGCGGGTTGGACATGCTCATCTGGTGCTTCTCGCGGTAGCGCTCGATGAGCTTGTACTTCATGATCCAGTCGATCTCGGTGGCCACCCCGTCCAGCCGCTCGGAGCGGACGGCCTCCAGGGTGCGGCCCCACAGGTCGAGGACCTGCGCGATGGTGCCGGTGTTGATGCCCTTGCGGTCGGCGAACTCCAGCGCCTTGGTGTAGTACTCCTCCTGGATGTCCAGCGCGCTGGCCTCCCGCCCGTTGGCGAGCCGCACCTGGTGGGTGCCGGTGAGGTCGTGGCTGACCTCGCGGATCGCCCGGATCGGGTTCTCCAGGGTGAGGTCGCGCATCACCACGCCAGCCTCGATCAGCCGCAGCACCAGGTCGGTGGCGCCGACCTTGAGCAGCGTCGTGGTCTCCGACATGTTGGAGTCGCCGACGATCACGTGCAGCCGGCGGTAGCGCTCGGCGTCCGCGTGCGGTTCGTCGCGGGTGTTGATGATCGGGCGGGAGCGGGTGGTGGCGGAGCTGACGCCCTCCCAGATGTGCTCGGCCCGCTGGCTCACGCAGTACACCGCGCCGCGCGGCGTCTGCAGTACCTTGCCCGCGCCGCAGATCAGTTGGCGGGTGACGAGGAACGGGATGAGCACGTCGGCCAGCCGGGAGAACTCGCCGTGCCGGGCCACCAGGTAGTTCTCGTGGCAGCCGTAGGAGTTGCCGGCCGAGTCGGTGTTGTTCTTGAAGAGGTAGACGTCCCCCGCGATGCCCTCCTCGTGCAGCCGCCGTTCGGCGTCCACCAGGAGCCCTTCGAGGATGCGCTCGCCCGCCTTGTCGTGCGTCACCAGCTCGACCACGTCGTCGCATTCGGGGGTGGCGTACTCGGGGTGGGAGCCGACGTCGAGGTACAGCCGGGCGCCGTTGCGCAGGAACACGTTGCTGCTGCGGCCCCAGGAGACGACGCGGCGGAACAGGTACCGCGCCACCTCGTCCGGCGACAGCCGCCGCTGCCCGCGGAACGTGCAGGTGACCCCGTACTCGTTCTCCAGCCCGAAGATCCGGCGGTCCATGAGCACTCCTTCTTCTTGTCGGAGCTGTCCGAAACCGCCTCCACGACGGGCGAACCGCCGCAGGGGCACCGGAGTGGGCGGGGGGCGGGGCGGGGCGCCGCCGCGCGCCCCCCCGCCGCCCCACCCCACCCGCCCGGGGGGGCGCCCGCCCGCCCTTCCCGCCGGCCCCCCCGCACCGCGGCCGGATCGGGCAGCGGCACGGCCGACAGCAGCGCCTTCGTGTACGGGTGCGCCGGGTTGCCGTACACCTCGGCATTGTCGCCGATCTCGACGATCCGGCCCAGGTACATCACCGCGACGCGGTCGCAGACCCGCTTGACCACCGAGAGGTCG
>NZ_JBHWGV010000065.1:0-12389 GCF_042732955.1 Kitasatospora sp. NPDC059747
GGCCCGGCCCGGCCGAGGCCCCCGGGGCGCCCGCCCGCACCCCCGAGCGGGCCGCCCGGCACTGGAGCGCGCTCCAGCAGGGCACCGGCGAGGGCCGCGCCGCCGTGGCCGCCGCCGCCCGGGACGGTGCCACCCCGCCCCAGGGCGAACCCCCGTCCACGGGCGCACCCCAGTCAGCGGGCGAAGGCCCCACCCCCGAAGGAGCCGCGCAGTGAGCAGCACGCCCAGCCCGACCGCCACCGACGAGATCTCGTGGGTGCTCACCCCGCTGCTGGAGCTCCCGGGGGTGCTGCACGCCGTCATCGCCACCGGGGACGGCCTCGTCGAGGGCGCCTCGGACGGGCTCGGCCGCGCCTCCGCCGAGCGGGTCGCCGCGATGACCGCCACCGTCCACGCCGCCGCCCGGGCCTTCACCAGCGCCTTCACCGACACCGCCCAGCCCCGGCTGGCCCAGACCGTCGTCGAGTCCGACCTCGGCTACGCCGTCGTCGTCCCGGCCGGGGAGAACACCTCGCTCGCCGTCTTCACCACGCCCGAGGCCCAGCTCGGCAACGTGGCCTACCAGATGCAGGTCCAGGTCGCCGCCCTGGGCCGCGCGCTCGCGAGCCCGGCCCGGCAGCCCGACGGCACACCCCGGTCATGACCGGCGTACCCCGCAGGCGGATGGTGCCCGCCTACCTCGCCACCGGCGGCCGCACCCGCCCCGGCAGCGCCGGCTTCGAGCGGCTGACCGTGTTGTACGCGGCCCGCGCCGAGCCGCCGTACGGGCTGGAACACGAACACGAACGGCTCTGGGAGCTGCTGCGCCCCGGCGCGCTGACCGTGGTGGAGGCCGCCGCGCACCTGCGCCTGCCGGTCAGCGCCACCGTCTTCCTCGCGGCCGATCTGGTCGAGGCGGGCTGCCTGAACGCCCGCGCGCCGATCCCGCGCGCCCAGCAGACCGACCGCTCCATCGTCGAGAGGCTCCTCGTTGGACTCCGCACGCTCCGGTAACCCGGCCCCCGGCGGCCCGGCCGACCGGCCCAGCCGGGTGGGCTACCTGCCCGACCCGGACCAGACGCTGATGAAGGTCGTCGTGGCCGGCCCGTTCGGGGTCGGCAAGACGACGCTCATCCGCACCCTCTCGGAGATCGCCACCCTGCACACCGAGGAGGCGATGACCGAGACCGGCCGCCCGGTCGACGACCTCGCCGACCTGCCGGAGAAGACCACCACCACGGTCGCCGTCGACTTCGGCCGGCTCACCCTGCCCGGCAACGTCGTGCTCTACATGTTCGGCACCCCCGGCCAGCGCCGCTTCTTCCCGCTCTGGCAGGACATCGCCCGCGGCGCCCTCGGCGCCCTGGTGCTCGCCGACACCCGCCGGCTCGCCGACTCCTTCGAGATCATGGACATGGTCGAGGAGCAGGGCCTGCCCTACGCCGTCGCCGTCAACGGCTTCCCGGACGCGCCCGTCCACTCCGTCGAGGTCCTGCGCGCCCACCTCGACCTGCACCCCGACACCCCGCTCGTGCTCTGCGACGCCCGCGAGCGCGGCGCCAGCCTCGACGCGCTGATCGCGCTCACCGAGCACGTCCTGCACGGCCTGCCGGCCGGCCCGGACCCCCAGGAGGGACCGTGACCACCGAGACCCGACCGACGCCGATCTACGGGCCGGTGTTCGCCGCCGACCCGCACCTGGTCTACGACCGGCTGCGCCGCCACGGCGCCGTCGCCCCGGTCGAGGTCGCGCCCGGCGTGGAGGGCCTGCTCGTCACCGACTACCAGGCCGCGCTGGACCTCCTGCGCGACACCGACACCTTCTCCAAGGACTCCCGGGCCTGGCAGCGGACCGTCCCGCCGGACTCCCCGCTCCTGGTCGTGCTCGGCTACCGCCCCACCGCCCTGTTCAGCGACGGCGAGGTCCACGACCGCTACCGCGCGGTGATCACCGACGGCCTCAGGCTGCTCGAACCGCACGTGCTCCAGCGCCGCGTCGGCGAGGTCGCCCACCGGCTGATCGACCGCTTCGAGGCCGCCGGCACCGCCGACCTCATCGCCGAGTACGCCCGCCAGCTGCCGGTCTTCGTCTTCAACACGTGGTTCGGCGTGCCCGAGGAGCACAGCGACCGCCTGGTGGCCGGCATCTCCAAGATGATCGAGTCCACCGAGAAGGCCGTGGCCGCCTACGGGGACCTCCTCGCCGTGGTCACCGAGATGGTCGCCGACCGGCGCCGGCGCCCCCGGCACGACCTCACCTCCTGGTTCGTCACCCACCCGGCCGGGCTGGACAACGACGAGGTGATCCGGCAGATCACCCTGACCATGATCGCCGGGCACGAGCCGACCACCAACCTGATCGGCAACGCCCTGCTGCGCCTGCTCACCGACGAGCGCTACGCCGGCTCGCTGTTCGGCGGCGCGATGACCGCCTACCAGGCGATCGACGAGGTGCTGTGGCACGAGCCGCCGCTGGCCAACCTGTCGGCGCACTACCCGCGGTACGACATCACCTTCCACGGCCGCGAGATCAAGGCCGGCACGCTGATGCTGGTCTCCTACGCGGCGGCCAACAACCAGGCGGCGCCGCCGACCGACGGCGCCGAGCTGCGCAGCGGCGAGAGCGCCCACCTGGCCTGGGCGGCGGGCCCGCACGCCTGCCCGGCCCGGGACCCGGCCCTGCTGATCGCGATCTCGGCGATCGAGCAGCTGACCAGCCGGCTGAGCGACCTCGAACTCACGCTGCCCACCCAGGACTTGCTCTGGCGCCCGGGGCCCTTCCACCGCGCCCTGGTGAACCTGCCGGTCCGCTTCGCCCCGGTCGTCTGACCACGCGAAGGGCCCGGACATCCGCGTACGGACGTCCGGGCCCTTCGCGGACGGTCAGTCCTCGACCGGCTTCAGCGTCAGCGAGACGCTGTTGATGCAGTAGCGCTGGTCGGTCGGCGTGCCGTAGCCCTCGCCCTCGAAGACGTGTCCGAGGTGCCCGCCGCACCGCGCGCACCGCACCTCGACCCGGCGCATGCCGAGCGAGGTGTCCTCGATGTACTGGACCCGGTCCCCGGCCAGCGGCGCGTAGTACGAGGGCCAGCCGCAGTGGCTGTCGAACTTCGTGGTGGAACTGAACAGCTCGGTGCCGCAGGCCCGGCAGGCGTAGACGCCGACGGTCTTGGTGTCGGTGTACTCGCCGGTGAACGGGCGCTCGGTGCCCGCCTCGCGGAGCACGTGGTACTCCTCGGGGCTGAGCTGCTCGCGCCACTCGGCCTCGGTCTTCTCGATCTCGTAGCTCATCACGGCTCCCGTCGGCGTGCGTCAGACGTTGGAGGCAACGTTCGCGAGGTGCTTCAGAATTTCGGGGCCGAGGTTGGTGACGTCCCCGGCGCCCATCGTGAGCACCAGGTCGCCCGGGCGGGCGAGGCCGGCCAGCACGGCGGGGGCGGCGGCGAAGTCGTGCTCGGCGGTGACCTCGGCGCCGGCCCGGTGGGCCGCGTCGATGATCAGCTCGCTGGTCACGCCCGGGATCGGGTCCTCGCGGGCCGGGTAGATGTCCAGCACGACCGAGGCGTCGGCCAGCGCGAGCGCCTGCCCCATCTCCTCGGCGAGCTGCTGGGTGCGGCTGAACAGGTGCGGCTGGAAGACCACCAGGACGCGGCCCTCGGCGGCGCCTCGGATCGCCTCCAGGTCGGCGGCCATCTCGGTCGGGTGGTGGGCGTAGGAGTCGATCACCTGGACGCCGCCCGCCTCGCCCTTGAGCTGGAGCCGGCGGCGCACCCCGGTGTAGGCGCCGAGCGCCTTGGCCAGGTCGGCGGCCGGCACGCCGAGCGCGACGCCCGCGGCCAGCGCGGCGACGGCGTTGTGCGCGTAGTGGCGGCCGGGCACCGAGACCGTGAAGGTCAGCTCGGCGCCGTCCAGCAGGACGGTGACCTCGCTGGTCATGCCGCGGGCGACCACCGACAGGACGCGCAGGTCGGCGTCCTCGGCGGCGCCGACGGTGACGACGTTCAGGCCCTCGCGCGCGGCGACCCGGGCGGTGAGCTCGCGGGCGCCGTCGTGGTCGGCCGAGACGACCAGGGTGCCGCCCGGGGTGATCCGGCCGACGAAGGTCTCGAACGACTCGTGGATCTCCTCGATCGACGCGTAGTTGGCGTGGTGGTCGAGCTCCACGTTGAGCACGATCGCCACCTCGGGCGCGTACTTGTGGAAGCTGCGGTCGCTCTCGTCGGCCTCGGCGACGAAGATCTCGCCGGTGCCGTGGTGGGCGTTGGAGCCCGGCGCGTCGAGGTCGCCGCCGATCGCGTAGGACGGGTCCAGGCCGAGCTCGCCGAGGGCGACGGCGAGCATGCTCGTGGTGGTGGTCTTGCCGTGGGTGCCGGCGACGGCCAGGGCGCGGCGCCCGCCCATCAGCGCGGCCAGCGCGTCGGAGCGGTGCACCACGGGGATGCCGCGCTCGCGGGCCGCGGCCAGCTCCGGGTTGTCGGCGCGGATCGCGCTGGAGACGACCACGCTGCTGGTGCCGTCCGGCACGTGCTCGGCCGCGTGGCCGACGTGGACGGTCGCGCCGAGGGCGCGCAGGGCGAGGACGGTCTCCGACTCCTTGGAGTCGCTGCCGGAGACGCTGGCACCGCGCACCGCGAGGATCTTCGCCAGGCCGGACATGCCGGCGCCGCCGATGCCGATGAAGTGCGGGGCGTGCAGGTCGTGCGCGGCGTCGTTCAAGGCGGGGCTCCGTTGGGGCGGGGGCTGGGTGGGCGGGCGGGCGCTGCCCGCGGGGGCGACGTGCGAATCGTCCTCGCGGACGGACCGCAAGGACGATTCTGCACCAAGGTCGGGGTCGGGTCGGTCGGCTCAGGAGTCGCTGGCGAACAGCCGCAGCACCGGGACGCCGACCTTGTGCCGGGCCTGCGAGGCCCAGTCCCGGTGGAAGAACTCCTCGACGAAGTGCGGGGAGGTGAGCACGACGACCTCGTCGGCGTCCTGGTCGCGCACCACCGCCTTCAGGCGCTCCAGCGGCTTGTCCTCGACCAGCTCGCCGACCGCCTCGGCGCCGGCCCGGCGCAGGTGGCGCAGGCTGTGTTCGAGCGACTCGGACGCCACCGTCGGCCCGCTCTCGGACTCGTCGTGCTCGTGCACCACCTTGTCCAGGTGGCCGAGGGCGACGTCGTCCAGCGCCCGCAGCAGCTCGTCCTGCCGGCCGCGCGGCTGCATCAGGACGACGAAGGAGACCTTCTCGTCGCTGTGGAGCGTGGTGACGAGCTCCACGTCCGCGTCGGAGAGCGCCTTTTCGATCATCAGTACCGTCTTGAACACGTGAGTCCCTTCCAGTGGCCGGCCCCCGGGCCCCGGCATCGCATCCCATAGTGCCCGGCGGAAGCTTTCGGCTCGCTGCTCACCCGGCACGCGGGCCGCGCGGACGAAAGGCCCCCAAGGGGAACGGGATCGCGATCAGGGGGTCACGGGGTCATCCGAACGCAGGTGACGCAGGTAGCGGGTGAAGAGGAATCCTTTCTGCTCGATCAATGAGACCAGCCGCATCGTCCGCACGTCAGGCATTTCCGCATCGTGGATGATGCGCGGCGCGTCGCCGCCCGTGATCAACGGGGCCAGCGACAGGCACAACTCGTCCAGCAGGCCCGCCGCCGCCAGCTGTCCCAGCAGGCGCGGGCCGCCCTCGGTCAGCAGCCGCGTCCAGCCCCGCTCCACCAGGGCGGACACGCCCGCGCGCAGGTCCACCGAACCCTGCCCGGCCGACACCAGGTCGGCCACCGCGGCCACCGCCCGGCGGCGCTCGGCCGGGGCGTCCTCGGTGGTGATCACCACCGTCCGGACCAGCGGCTCGGTGAACAGCGGCGCGTCCAGGTCCAGCGCCAGCGACCGGCTCACGATCGCGATCGCCGGGGCCGGGGCCTGCCCGGCCGCCGCCCGCGCCGCCGCGAACTCGGCCCGGGCCCGGGCCGGGCGGTAGCCCTCCGCGCGGACCGTCTCGGCGCCCACCAGCACGACGTCCGACAGCGCGCGCAGCACCCCGAAGATCCGCTTGTCCGCGTCCCCGGAGAGGCCCTCGGACAGGCCGTCGAGCTTCGCGCCGCCGTCCAGTCCGGCCACCATGTTGGCGCGCAGCCACGGCCGGCCCCGATTCACCTGGTCGGGGTACGCGTAGAGGGCGGCGAGCGACTCCAGCGAGCCCGGGTCGGCGACCGGCTCGGTCAGCGGGCTGATCAACAGGTGCATACCGCCAGTGTTCCACCGGCCGGCCCCGGCGCGGGGTCGGAGGGGCCCGGGAGCAGGCGTACCCTCTACTAACGTGCCCGCAGCTCCCCGCCCCGCCACCGCGACCGAATCCATAGCCGCCGCGCCCGCGCCCGGCGCCCCGGTCGCGCTTACTGACCGCCGCCCCGTCGTGCCCGCCGAGCGCCTGGTCGCCGAGATGGTCCCCCCGCCCCGGTTCGCCGAGGTGAGCTTCGGGACGTACATCCCGGACCAGACCCAGCCGAGCCAGTACGAGGCCGTCCAGGTCCTGGAGCAGTTCGCCGCCACCCTCGGCGCGGGAAACGGTTCCGCGCCCAAGCGCGGCTGGTTCCGCCGCAGCGCCCCCGCGCCCACCGGCCCGGCCGGCGTCTACCTCGACGGCGGCTACGGCGTCGGCAAGACCCACCTGCTCGCCTCGCTGTGGCACTCCGCCCCCGGCCCCAAGGCCTTCGGCACCTTCGTCGAGCTGACCAACCTGGTCGGCGCGCTCGGCTTCCAGCAGGCCGTCCGGACCCTCTCCGGGCACACGCTGCTGTGCATCGACGAGTTCGAGCTCGACGACCCGGGCGACACCGTCCTGGTCTCCACCCTGCTCGGGCGCCTGGTCGACAACGGCGTCAAGCTCTGCGCCACCTCGAACACGCTGCCGGAGAAGCTCGGCGAGGGCCGCTTCGCCGCCGCCGACTTCCTGCGCGAGATCCAGGGGCTGTCCGCGCACTTCCGCCCGATGCGGATCGACGGTCAGGACTACCGCCACCGCGGCCTGCCGGACGCCCCGCCGCCCTACCCGGACGAGACCGTCGACGCCGTCGCCGCGCGCACCCCCGGTGCCTCCCTCGACGACTTCGACGCCCTCCTCGCCCACCTCTCCGCCGTCCACCCCAGCCGTTACGGCGCCCTGCTGGACGACGTCACCGCGGTCTGCCTGCGCGGCGTGCACCAGGTCGACGACCAGTCCACGGCGCTGCGCCTGGTCGTCCTCGCCGACCGCATGTACGACCGCGAGCTGCCCATCACGGCCTCCGGCCTGCCCTTCGACCAGGTCTTCCCCGAGGACATGCTCCGCGGCGGCTACCGCAAGAAGTACCTGCGAGCGGTCTCCCGCCTCGTCGCCCTCGCCCGGGACAGCGCGAAGAGCTGAGCCCGTAACCTCTCCCCCTCGCCCGACCGTTGTTCCAGCGGCAGAGCAAGGGGGAGAGACGTGACAGGTGCGGGGTCCCGGGCGGGCCACACGATCGAGATCGAGCCCGAGGTTCGGGTGTGGCTCCAGAACTGCTCGATCGCGGAGTACCGTGCGGCCGAGCGTGCCGCCGACCGACTCGCGGACGACGGCGAGATGCTGCCGTTCCCCCTCGCGAGCCACCTGGGCGGGCCGCTGCGGGAGCTGCGCATCGGACCCATGCGCATCACGTACTGGCTCGCACCGGGTCGGAGGGCTGTGCTGCTGACGGTCTTCCGCAAGACTAGGAACCGCGAGACCGATCAGGTCGAGCGGGCACACCGCGCCCAGAAGGTCTGCGAGGCGGAGCACCTGCCGGCCGCCGACCACGAGGTCTACGACCGGGAGGAGCAGCGATGAGCAGCGGCTACCACACCCGCTGGACCGTGCCGCCGGAGCACCGGGACACCGAGGAGTACCGGGCGGCCGGGCGGCGGATGGCGCTGGCCGAGGCCGTGTACGCCCGTCGCGCCGCGCTCGGCTGGAGCCCGGCCCGGCTCGCCGAGCGGGCCGGGCTGGACGTGGAGACGGTCGAGAGCATCGAGGAGAGCGGGGTGGATCCGACGCTGCCGCTGATCGAACGGCTGGCCGCCGCCTTCGACTCGACGGTCCGCATCGACCCGGCCCACGAGCCGGCCATGAGGTTCGAGGCCCACGCGGCCTGAACGAACCGGCACCGCTTGTCGGTGGTGGGTCGTACGGTGGACACGTGCGACCCATCACGAGTATTGAGCGGTCAGTGGCGCCCTTCGAGGTCGTCAGTCCCTTCCAGCCCAACGGGGACCAGCCGGCGGCGATCGCCGAGCTGGAGCGGCGGATCACGGGCGGGGAGAAGGACGTCGTCCTGCTCGGCGCCACCGGCACCGGCAAGTCGGCCACCACGGCCTGGATGATCGAGAAGCTGCAGCGGCCCACCCTGGTGATGGCGCCGAACAAGACGCTGGCCGCCCAGCTGGCCAACGAGTTCCGCGAGCTGCTGCCGAACAACGCGGTCGAGTACTTCGTCTCGTACTACGACTACTACCAGCCCGAGGCGTACGTCCCGCAGACGGACACCTACATCGAGAAGGACTCCTCGATCAACGAGGAGGTCGAGCGGCTGCGGCACTCCGCGACGAACTCGCTGCTCACCCGCCGGGACGTGATCGTGGTCGCGTCCGTCTCCTGCATCTACGGCCTCGGCACGCCGCAGGAGTACGTCGACCGGATGGTGCCGCTCAAGGTCGGCCAGGAGATCGACCGGGACGTGCTGCTGCGCCGCTTCGTCGACATCCAGTACGCGCGCAACGACGTCGCGTTCACCCGCGGCACCTTCCGGGTGCGCGGCGACACCATCGAGATCTTCCCGGTCTACGAGGAGCTCGCGGTCCGGATCGAGATGTTCGGCGACGAGATCGAGGCGCTGTACACCCTGCACCCGCTCACCGGCGAGATCATCAGCCAGGACGACTCGGTCTACGTCTTCCCCGCCTCGCACTACGTGGCCGGCCCCGAGCGCATGGAGCGGGCCGTCGCCGGCATCGAGACGGAGCTGGAGCAGACGCTCGCCCGGCTGGAGAAGCAGGGCAAGCTGCTGGAGGCCCAGCGGCTGCGGATGCGCACCACCTACGACATCGAGATGCTGCGCCAGATCGGCACCTGCTCGGGCGTCGAGAACTACTCGATGCACTTCGACGGCCGCGAGCCCGGCTCCCCGCCGAACACGCTGCTGGACTACTTCCCCGAGGACTTCCTCCTCGTCATCGACGAGTCGCACGTCACCGTCCCGCAGATCGGCGCGATGTACGAGGGCGACGCCTCGCGCAAGCGCACGCTGGTCGAACACGGCTTCCGGCTGCCGTCCGCGATGGACAACCGCCCGCTGAAGTGGGAGGAGTTCCTCGGCCGGATCGGCCAGACGGTGTACCTGTCGGCCACCCCGGGCGCGTACGAGCTGTCCCGCGGCGACGGCCAGGTCGAGCAGATCATCCGCCCGACCGGCCTGATCGACCCCGAGGTGATCGTCAAGCCGACCGAGGGCCAGATCGAC
This sequence comes from Kitasatospora sp. NPDC059747, assembly GCF_042732955.1. Taxonomy (NCBI): domain Bacteria; kingdom Bacillati; phylum Actinomycetota; class Actinomycetes; order Kitasatosporales; family Streptomycetaceae; genus Kitasatospora; species Kitasatospora sp. NPDC059747. Next base: position 9,474 of record NZ_JBHWGV010000065.1, read on the forward strand.
GACCTGGTGCACGAGGTCCGCAAGCGGGTCGAGCGCGACGAGCGCGTCCTGGTCACCACGCTGACCAAGAAGATGGCCGAGGACCTCACCGACTACATGCTCGGCCTGGACATCCGGGTCCGGTACCTGCACAGCGACGTGGACACCCTGCGCCGCGTCGAGCTGCTGCGCGAGCTGCGGGCCGGGCGGTACGACGTGCTGGTCGGCATCAACCTGCTCCGCGAGGGCCTCGACCTGCCCGAGGTGTCCCTGGTGGCGATCCTGGACGCGGACAAGGAGGGCTTCCTGCGCTCCGGCACCTCGCTGATCCAGACGATCGGGCGCGCCGCCCGGAACGTCTCGGGCCAGGTGCACATGTACGCGGACAAGATCACCCCCGCGATGGAGAAGGCCATCGACGAGACGAACCGCCGCCGCGACGTCCAGCAGGCCTACAACAAGAAGCACGGGATCGACCCGCAGCCGCTGCGCAAGAAGATCGGCGACATCCTCGACACCCTCGCCCGCGAGGACGTCGACACCGACGAGCTGCTCTCCAGCGGCTACCGGGGCCAGGGGAAGGGCAAGGCCCCGGTGCCGGCGCTGGGCAGCGAGCGCAAGCCCGCCAAGTCGATGCCGGCCGCCGAGCTGGCGGAGCTGATCCAGGAGATGACCGACCGGATGCACGCGGCCGCGGCCGACCTCCAGTTCGAGGTCGCGGCCCGGCTGCGCGACGAGGTCAAGGAGCTCAAGAGGGAGCTGCGCCAGATGCGGGAGGCCGGGGTCGCCTGAGGCGCGGCCCGGGCACCGTCGGCCCTGGCCGGTTCGGCACCGGTCAACGCCGACGGTGTCTCAGCCTTGCCACAAACCGGCGAACGCTTGGGGTTCGCGGGTGCCGCAGGCCCTAGGCTGGCCTGCGGCATTCGCGCTCCCGGGACGGAGTGGCGGGCCGGAAGACGAGGGGGCCTCAGCCGGGGGACGGCGACGGGGTGTTCCAGCAGGGAGCCGCGCGCGGACCGGGCGCGCGGCCGGGCAGAGAGGACAACGTCGTGTCGGTGAGTCTTGCCAAGGGCCAGAAGGTCAGCCTCCAGAAGGGCTCGGGCGGTGAGCTGACCGTGGTCCGGATGGGCCTCGGCTGGCAGGCCGCGCCCAAGCGGGGCCTGTTCGGCACCCGCACCCGGAAGATCGACCTGGACGCCTCGGCCCTGCTGTACGCCGAGCGGACGCCCTCCGACGTCGTGTTCTTCCAGCACCTGGAGTCCACCGACGGCTCGATCCGGCACACCGGGGACAACCTGGAGGGCGGCTCGGGCACGGACGACGACGAGGCGATCCTGGTCGACCTGCTGCGCGTGCCGGCGCACATCACCCAGGTCGTCTTCACGGTGAGCTCCTACACCGGCCAGACCTTCGCCGAGGTCCGGAACGCGCACTGCCGCCTGGTGGACGAGACGACCGGGGTGGAGCTGGCCCGCTACGAGCTCGCCGGGGGAGGGCCGCACACCGGCCAGATCATGGCGAAGGTCTTCCGCGACGGCTCCGGCGGCTGGGCCATGCAGGCGATCGGCGCCCCGGCCCGCGGGCGGACCTTCCAGGACCTGCTCCCGGCGATCGAGCCGTTCCTCTGATCCTTCCGGTTCCGGCCGCGCCTTTACCTTCTTTACCCTTCCTTGCCGCTCCTGTTACTCTCGATGGCAGCGGAGGGGAGTATTCCTCGTAGCAGTAGCCCCGTCATCACGGGCGCCCGTCGCGGCGCCCCGGGGCACTGGTCCGGCCCGGGCGCGTCCCGGCGGGCGGAAGAGACCTCCGGCAGTGACGATGACCGTCTCGCCTAGCTGCCGGAGGAGCAGTAATGGACGTTTCCGTAGCCATGTGGGTCACCACGGTCGGTGTGCTGATCGCACTGATCGTGGCGGACTTCTTCATCGGAGGGCGAAAGCCGCACGAGGTCTCGGTCAAGGAGGCCGGGATCTGGACCGTGGTCTGGGTCGTGCTGGCGGTGCTCTTCGGCGGCTTCCTCTGGTGGCACTCCGGCGCGCAGCCGGCCGGTGAGTTCTTCGCCGGCTACATCACCGAGAAGTCCCTCAGCGTCGACAACCTCTTCGTGTTCATCCTGATCATGGGCAAGTTCGCGGTGCCCAGGGTCTACCAGCAGCGCGTGCTGATGTTCGGCGTGATCATCGCGCTGGTGCTGCGGGCGGTGTTCATCGCCGGCGGCGCGGCCCTCGTGACGCAGTTCTCCTGGGTGTTCTTCATCTTCGGCGGCTTCCTGGTCTGGACCGCCTGGAAGCTGATCAAGGAGGCGCGGGCCGACGAGGAAGAGGAGGAGTTCGAGGAGAACCGCCTGCTCAAGTCGATCGAGCGGCGCTTCCCGTCGACCGACAAGTACCACGGCACCAAGCTCTTCATCCGGGAGAACGGCCGCCGGCTGATGACCCCGATGCTGATTGTCATGCTGGCGATCGGCACCACGGACGTGCTGTTCGCGCTGGACTCGATTCCGGCCATCTTCGGCCTGACCCAGGACCCGTACATCGTGTTCACCGCCAACGCCTTCGCGCTGATGGGCCTGCGCCAGCTGTACTTCCTGATCGGCGGCCTGCTGAAGAAGCTGGTCCACCTGTCGTACGGCCTGTCGGTGATCCTCGGCTTCATCGGCGTGAAGCTGGTGCTGCACGCGCTGCACGAGGCCGGCGTGCACGTGCCGGAGATCGGCATCCCGTTCTCGCTGGGCTTCATCGTGGTGGTGCTGGCCGTCACCACGGTGACCAGCCTGACGGCCTCGAAGAAGCAGGAGCGGGCGGCCGAGCGCGAGAAGCTCGACGCCTGACCGAGAAGTTGAATGGGTTGAGCCCCGGCGGGCCGCGACGGCGAACGGGGCGGGGGGGGGGTGCGGGGGGGGGGGCCGCACACGGGGAGAGTCCCCCCGCTAGGGGT
>NZ_JBHWGV010000065.1:12399-13179 GCF_042732955.1 Kitasatospora sp. NPDC059747
GCGCCGCCCGCCCCCCGCGCGACGCGCCACCCCCTCGACTGTTCCTGCTGAGGGGAGCGCCCCCGCCGCCGGGGACGCCGCGCGCCCCCGCGGGGCTCAGTGCTGCGGGCGTCGACCGTACTCGGAGACCCAGCGCGAACCGAGCAGCACGATGTCGGCCGTCTCGACCGGACGGCCGGTGGCCTGGTCGTAGTAGGTGCGCTCGATCGCCATCACCGGGACGGCGGGTGCCGCGGCCGCGGGGGGGGGGGGGGGGCGGGGGGGGGGGCGCGGGGGGGGGGGGGGGGGTGAGGCGGCGGGCGTGGCGCGCTCCGAGACCTGCCGCTGCGGGCGCGGGGGCTCGCGGGGAGCGCCCGACCCCCCCCCCCCCCGGCGCGGGGCGCGGGCCGCGGGGCGCGGCCCCGCGCCGGCGGCTGGCCTGGCGGGCGGTGACGCGTTCGACCGGCGTGCCGGCCTCGATACCGATCAGAGCCATCCGGTCGGCGACGCCGATGCCCGCGTGCGGGCCGGCCTCCGGTAGGACGATCAGGCTGCCGCCGGTGATCGCCATAGGTTCCCAGCTCTCGGCGAGCTGGGCCGGGTCGCCGTCTGCCAGATACACATAGCTGGTGTGCATCACCGGATCGCCCGGCTGGATCTCCAGCCGGGCCGCGATCCGGGCGTCGGGGGGGGGGGGGGGCGCGGGGGGCGGGGGGGCCCGCCCCCCCCCGCCCCCCCCCCCCGCCCGCGCGCGCGCCCGCGCGCCCGCGCCCCCGCCCCCGCGCCGGCGCCCGCCCACAC
>NZ_JBHWGV010000065.1:13189-14274 GCF_042732955.1 Kitasatospora sp. NPDC059747
CAGCCCTTGCGCGGTTGCCACACCCCGCGGCCCCGGGCGGCTCCCCCCCCGCGCGCGGCGCGCGGGGGCGGGGGGCGCGCGGGGGCGCCCTCCGGCCCCGCCAGGTGCCGACCACGCCTTGCCGGGCGAGGGCGGCCTCGGTCGGTGATCCGTCGCCCGGTGCCACGCGTTGGCGCCGGACGAGAACGGCCGGTGGCTCCTGGGACTTCACGTAGTAGCCCGCCCCGGGGCGGGCGAGCACGAGCCCCTCGTCGATCAGCAGGGCGTAGGCCCGCTGGATCACGCCCGTCGAGACGTTGTGCTCGCGCTGGAGCGCACTGATGGACGGCATTCGATCGCCTGGTTGAAGGCGCCGGGAGGTCAATTGACCACGCAGGGCATCCGCGACCTGCAGGTAGGAGGGGGTGTCGCTCACGCCTCGGACCTCCTCGCTTCGAATCGTTCGCTGCGGCTGACACCGTAGCGCTGGCAGCGCTACTCTATCGATACGATTCCACTGTATCGATATGGGGAACGTCGATGGAGATCGGCATGCGCACAAGCTTGCTCAAGGCGTCTCTCTGCCAGGCGGCAGGGGCTCCCGTGCGAATCACCAAGGGGAGGGCGGGCCGCGTTCGGCTCTCGACGACCGCGCCTGCTGATACCTCGTCCACGCAGTGGACCGAGGTGCTCGACATCCTCCGGTCGGGCTGCGAGTGGGGTTCCACCGATGCCACCGGCCGGGTCGTCGTCTGGGTGGAACTGGAGGACTTCAACATGACGGACCCGGGGGCCTGGTCGTGACCGCCGCCGCCCGTCGGTCGGCGGCGTCGACCGGCATCGTGATCCGCTTCGAGGTGGGCAGGGCCGGGCGCTACGTCAGCGCTGAGTGCCAGCTGGATGCGCACTGGGCCTGCCCGGGCGGCGTCCGAGAGGTGTCCGGTGTCCTCGCGCTGGTGTGTCTCTGCATGGAGCCGACATGTACCTGCGCCCGGCATCTCGCTGGAGGCGGGCCATGATCCGGGCTGGGGGGGGGGGGCCCCCCCCCGCCCCCCCCCCCACGCGAACAAAGCACCCCCCCGCCCACCCCGAGGGGGGGGGGGGGC
>NZ_JBHWGV010000065.1:14284-24998 GCF_042732955.1 Kitasatospora sp. NPDC059747
AGCGTCTGTTGTTTACACCCCACCGCGGGGGCGGCGGCCAAGTCCCGGGGGTGGGCGCCCCCGCCCGGCCCCCCCCCGCCCGGAAGGCATCACCAGCCGCGCTCGCGCCATTCGGCGAGGTGCGGGCGCTCGGCGCCGATGGTGGTGTCGTTTCCGTGGCCGGGGTAGACCCAGGCCTCGTCCGGGAGGACGTCGAAGATCTTCTCGTTGACGTCCCGGAAGAGGGTCCGGAAGGCCTCCGGGTCCCCCCAGGTGTTGCCGACGCCGCCCGGGAAGAGGCAGTCTCCGGTGAACACGTGCGGGTGGCCCTGCGGGTCGTCGTAGATCAGCACGATGGCGCCGGGGGTGTGCCCGACCAGGTGCCGGACGGTCAGCTCGGCCCGGCCGACGAGCAGCTTGTCGCCGTCGGCGAGCCGTAGCTCGGTGGGGACGTCGATGCCCTCGGCGTCGTGCTCCCCGGCGGCGGTGCGGGCGCCGGTGGTGGCCACCACCTCGGCGAGTGCTCCCCAGTGGTCGTGGTGCCGGTGGGTGGTGACGACCGTCGCCAGGTCGTCGCCGACGGTCTCCAGCAGCGCCGGGGCGTCGGCGGCGGCGTCGATCAGCAGCTGCTCGTCGGTGGCCGGGCAGCGCAGCAGGTAGGCGTTGTTGTCGTACGGGCCGACGGCCACCTTCGTGATGATCAGGTGGGCCAGCTCGCGCACGTCCGGAGGCCCGCCGACCTTGACCGCTCCGTGGTACGTCATCCGTCCGCTCCTCGTCGTGTCGGTCCTGGGATCATCCTCGCCCCCTCAGCCCAGCGGGGGAAGCTGGGGGAGCGCGGTGTCGGGGGTGCGCTTCAGGTCGGCGCCGTCGGAGCGGCCCGAGAGCCAGGCGAGCAGGGCGCGGACCGATCCCCGGACGGTCAGGGCGGGTTCGCCGGTGCCGATCAGGCCGTGGTCCCCGGTGTCCTCGGCGACCAGCTCGACTCCCGGCAGCGCGGTGCCGTGGAGCTTGACGGCGAGCTTGTGGAACTCGACGACCGCGAACACCTCCGGCCACCGGGCCGGGCCGTAGCCGGCGTCCAGGTCGACCAGGTGGTACTCCAGCTCGCCGAGGCGCTTCCAGACCAGGTCGGCGGCCGGGAAGACGGCGCCGGAGCGGTGGTGGACGTCGGTGGCCCAGTCCTCGTCGGCCATCAGCGCGGCGGCCGCGGCGAAGCGCTCGTGCGACTCGCGCAGGTCGGCGAGCTGGGTCTCCAGCGGGCGCCCGGCACCGTCCTGGATCTCCTGGTCGCGGGCCTCCTCGCTGGCGTACTGCGGGATGTCGGTGCCGGTGCGGGCGCCGGTCAGCAGGTTGACCAGGGAGTCGGCGTTGCGGGCGAGGTGGGCCAGCACGTGGCCGCGGCTCCAGCCGGGGAGCGCGGAGGGCTCGGCGACGGCCGCGGGCTCCAGCCCGGCGACGGTCTCCAGCATGCTCCGGGTGCTCTCCCGGACCAGGCTCAGCCGCTCGGCGGCGACGGCGGCGGCGGACTGCGGGTCGGTCATCGGATCTGCCTTCGGTGCGAAGCGGTGCGTTGCCCCGTGGGGGCTCCGCTCGTTGACCAGTCGACGCTACCGCCGACACCGGAGCCCGAGCAGGGGCTTTTCAGGTCCGGGTACGGACGGCCCCGGGGCGGTCCTCACTCGTTCGGGTGGTCTCGGGTGGACAAAGTCGAGATTCGAACGTCTGAGCTATAGGCTGGCTGCCGCATCCTGGAAGAAGCACCCAATCTCACCGCAAGCCCTCTCGCCCCGGAGAAAGGCGCCAGAAGCAGTGGCCGACCGCCTCATCGTCCGCGGTGCTCGCGAGCACAACCTCAAGAACGTCTCGCTCGACCTGCCCCGCGACTCCCTCATCGTCTTCACGGGCCTCTCCGGCTCCGGCAAGTCCTCGCTCGCCTTCGACACGATCTTCGCCGAGGGCCAGCGCCGCTACGTCGAGTCGCTGTCCTCGTACGCCCGCCAGTTCCTCGGGCAGATGGACAAGCCCGACGTGGACTTCATCGAGGGCCTCTCCCCGGCCGTCTCGATCGACCAGAAGTCCACCAACCGCAACCCCCGTTCGACCGTCGGCACCATCACCGAGGTCTACGACTACCTGCGCCTGCTGTTCGCCCGGATCGGCAAGCCGCACTGCCCGCACTGCGGCCGCCCGATCGCCAAGCAGTCCCCGCAGGCGGTCGTCGACAAGGTGCTGGAGCTCGCCGAGGGCACCCGGTTCCAGGTGCTCAGCCCGGTGGTGCGCGAGCGCAAGGGCGAGTTCGTCGACCTCTTCGCCGACCTCCAGTCCAAGGGCTACTCGCGCGCCCGGGTGGACGGCGAGACGGTCCAGCTCGCCGAGCCGCCGAAGCTCAAGAAGCAGGAGAAGCACACCGTCGAGGTGGTCATCGACCGCCTGACCGTCAAGGAGAGCGCCAAGCGGCGGCTCACCGACTCGGTGGAGACGGCCCTGCGGCTGGCCGGCGGCATGGTCGTGCTCGACTTCGTCGACCTCCCGGAGGACGACCCGGAGCGCGAGCGCATGTACTCCGAGCACCTCTACTGCCCGTACGACGACGTGTCGTTCGAGGAGCTGGAGCCGCGCTCGTTCTCCTTCAACTCGCCGTTCGGCGCCTGCCCGGACTGCTCGGGCCTGGGCAACCGGATGGAGGTCGACCCGGACCTGGTCGTCCCGGACGTCGAGCGCTCGCTCGACGAGGGCGCCATCCACCCGTGGTCGGCCGGCCACGCCAAGGAGTACTTCCAGCGCCTGATCGACGCGCTCGCCCAGGAGCTGGGCTTCCGCACCGACATCCCGTGGGCCGGGCTGCCGGCCCGCGCCAAGAAGGCGCTGCTGTACGGGCACAAGCACCAGGTGGAGGTCCGCTACCGCAACCGCTTCGGCCGCGAGCGCTCGTACAGCACCGGCTTCGAGGGCGCGGTCCCGTTCATCCAGCGCCGGCACACCGAGGCGGAGAGCGACAGCAGCCGCGAGCGCTTCGAGGGCTACATGCGCGAGGTGCCCTGTCCGACCTGCCAGGGCACCCGGCTCAAGCCGGTCGTGCTCGCGGTCACCGTCCAGGACAGGTCGATCGCCGACGTCTCCTCGATGTCGATCAGCGACTGCGCCGAGTTCCTGGGCGCGATGAAGCTGGGCGCCCGGGACAAGCAGATCGCCGAGCGGGTCCTCAAGGAGGTCAACGAGCGGCTGCGCTTCCTGGTCGACGTCGGCCTGGACTACCTCTCGCTCGACCGCGCGGCCGGCACCCTGTCCGGCGGCGAGGCCCAGCGCATCCGGCTGGCCACCCAGATCGGCTCCGGCCTGGTCGGCGTGCTCTACGTGCTGGACGAGCCGTCCATCGGCCTGCATCAGCGGGACAACCACCGGCTGATCGAGACGCTGGTGCGGCTGCGCGACATCGGCAACACCCTGATCGTCGTCGAGCACGACGAGGACACCATCAAGACGGCGGACTGGGTGGTCGACATCGGCCCGGGCGCCGGCGAGCACGGCGGCAAGGTGGTGCACTCCGGTTCGCTGAAGCAGCTGCTGGCCAACAAGGAGTCGCTGACCGGCCAGTACCTGTCGGGCAAGCGGTCCATCCCGATCCCGGGGGCCCGCCGCGAGCGGGACAAGAAGCGCCAGCTGACCGTCCACGGCGCCCGCGAGCACAACCTCAAGGACGTCACGGTCGGCTTCCCGCTCGGCACCTTCACTGCGATCACCGGCGTGTCCGGCTCCGGCAAGTCGACGCTGGTCAACGACATCCTCTACACCCACCTCGCCCGGGAGCTGAACGGCGCCCGCAGCGTGCCGGGCCGGCACACCCGGATCACCGGCACCGACCTGGTGGACAAGGTGGTGCACGTCGACCAGTCGCCGATCGGGCGCACCCCGCGCTCCAACCCGGCCACCTACACCGGGGTGTTCGACCACGTCCGCCGGCTCTTCGCGGAGACGCAGGAGGCCAAGGTCCGCGGCTACCTGCCCGGCCGGTTCTCCTTCAACGTCAAGGGCGGGCGCTGCGAGAACTGCTCCGGCGACGGCACCATCAAGATCGAGATGAACTTCCTGCCGGACGTCTACGTGCCGTGCGAGGTCTGCCACGGCGCCCGGTACAACCGGGAGACGCTGGAGGTGCACTACAAGGGCAAGTCCATCGCCGAGGTGCTGGACATGCCGATCGAGGAGGCGCTGGCCTTCTTCGAGGCCGTCCCGGCGATCGCCCGCCACCTCCGGACGCTCAACGACGTCGGCCTCGGCTACGTCCGGCTCGGCCAGTCCGCGCCGACGCTGTCCGGCGGCGAGGCGCAGCGCGTCAAGCTCGCCTCGGAGCTGCAGAAGCGCTCCACCGGGCGGACGGTCTACGTGCTCGACGAGCCCACCACCGGCCTGCACTTCGAGGACATCAGCAAGCTGATCAAGGTGCTCACCGGGCTGGTCGAGAAGGGCAACACGGTGATCGTCATCGAACACAACCTCGATGTGATCAAGACCGCCGACTGGATCGTCGACATGGGCCCCGAGGGCGGCTCCGGCGGCGGCACGGTGGTCGCCGAGGGCACCCCGGAGCAGATCGCCGCGGTGTCGGAGAGCCACACCGGCAAGTTCCTCCGGGACATCCTCCCGGGCGACTTCGCCGACGCCCCGGTCGCCGTTCCGGCGAAGAAGGCGCCGCGCAAGCGGGCCGCCGTGGCGAAGAAGTAGTGCACGCGGGCACGGCCGCTCCCGCCCCGGGAGCGGCCGTGCGCGCCGCATAGACTTCCGTGGTCCCACGCCGCAGCCCACCCGCAGGAGCGCACCGATGTCCGAGGCCCCCGAGAGCAACCCCGCCACCTCCCGCCGCACCCTGCTCTGCGGCGCCGCGGCCGTCCTGGCGGCGGCAGGCGGCACCGTGGCGCTCACCGGCTGCGGCTCGTCGGCCGGTTCGTCCGGCTCTGGCGCCGCCCCCAAGGGCCCGGTGGACCTCGGCCCGGCCTCGGCGGTGCCGGAGGGCGGCGGCAAGGTCTTCCGCGAGCAGAAGATCGTCGTCACCCAGCCCACCGCCGGGCAGTACAAGGCGTTCAGTGCCAAGTGCACGCACGCGGGCTGCATCGTCGACCAGGTGAAGAACCAGCAGATCCAGTGCCCCTGCCACGGCAGCAAGTTCGCCATCGCCGACGGTGCCGTGGCGGACGGCCCGGCCCCCTCCCCGCTGCCCGCCTACACCGTCACGGTCGAGGGCGGCAACCTCAAGGTGACCCCGAGCTGACGCTGTTGAGCCCCGCCGAACAGACCCCCGCCGCGCCGACGTCCGCCGATCGGATCGGCCCTCCGCACCCCCGGCCCCACTCGGTACGGTGGACCCATGGCTGACCCGAGCACCTACCGCCCGGCCCCGGGCGCGATTCCGACCTCACCGGGCGTCTACAGGTTCCGCGACGCCCACGGCCGGGTCATCTACGTCGGCAAGGCCAAGAGCCTGCGCCCGCGCCTGTCGTCCTACTTCCAGGACCTCGCCGGGCTGCACCCGCGCACTGCGACCATGGTCACCACCGCGGCGTCGGTCGAGTGGACGGTGGTGGCCACCGAGGTCGAGGCGCTGCAGCTGGAGTACTCCTGGATCAAGGAGTTCGACCCGCGGTTCAACGTGAAGTACCGCGACGACAAGAGCTACCCCGAGCTCGCGGTCACCCTCAACGAGGAGTACCCGCGCGTCCAGGTGATGCGCGGCGCGCACAAGAAGGGCGTGCGCTACTTCGGACCGTACGGGCACGCGTGGGCGATCCGCGAGACGGTCGACCTGCTGCTGCGCGTCTTCCCCGTCCGCACCTGCTCCAACGGCGTGTTCAAGCGCGCGCGGCAGATCGGCCGGCCCTGCCTGCTGGGCTACATCGGCAAGTGCGCCGCGCCCTGCGTCGGCAAGGTCACCGCGGACGAACACCGCGCGCTGGCCGAGGACTTCTGCGACTTCATGGCCGGGCGCACCGGCAACTACCTGCGCCGCCTGGAAGACGGGATGCAGGAGGCCGCCGCGGAGATGGAGTACGAGAAGGCGGCCCGCCTGCGGGACGACATCGGCGCCCTCAAGCGTGCGATGGAGAAGAACGCCATCGTGCTCGCCGACGCCACCGACGCCGACCTCCTGGCCCTCGCCGAGGACGAACTGGAGGCCGCCGTCCAGATCTTCCACGTGCGCGGCGGCCGGGTCCGCGGCCAGCGCGGCTGGGTCACCGACAAGGTCGAGGACGTCGACACCGCGGGCCTGGTCGAGCACGCCCTCCAGCAGCTCTACGGCGGCGCCACTGCCGACGAACGCAGCGAGAGCGTCCCGCGCGAGGTGCTCGTGCCGGCCCTGCCGGAGCCGGACGGGCCGGTCCGGGAGTGGCTGAGCGGCCTGCGCGGCAGCCAGGTCGACCTGCGCGTCCCGCAGCGCGGCGACAAGAAGGACCTGATGGCCACCGTGCAGCGCAACGCCCAGCAGGCGCTGGCCCTGCACAAGACCAAGCGCGCCTCCGACCTCACCACCCGCAGCCGCGCCCTCCAGGAGATCGCCGACGCGCTGGAGCTGGACTCCGTCCCGCTGCGCATCGAGTGCTTCGACATCTCCCACCTCCAGGGCGAGGACGTGGTCGCGTCGATGGTCGTCTTCGAGGACGGCCTGGCCCGCAAGAGCGAGTACCGGCGCTTCCAGATCAAGGGCTTCGCGGGCCAGGACGACGTCCGCTCGATGCACGAGGTGATCAGCCGGCGCTTCCGCCGCTACCTCCAGGAGCGCGAGCAGACCGGCGAGTGGGCCGTCGTCGAGTCCGAGGACGACCAGCCCGAGGACGGTCCGCGCACCGAGGACGGTCCGCGCACCGAGGACGGCCGTCCCAAGCGCTTCGCCTACCCGCCGCAGCTGCTCGTCGTCGACGGCGGCCAGCCGCAGGTCGCCGCCGCCAGGCGGGCCCTGGACGAGCTCGGCATCGACGACGTCGCCCTGTGCGGCCTCGCCAAGCGCCTGGAGGAGGTCTGGCTGCCCGGCGAGGACGACCCCGTCGTCCTGCCGCGCAGCAGCGAGGGCCTCTACCTGCTCCAGCGCGTCCGCGACGAGGCCCACCGCTTCGCGATCGGCTACCAGCGCAGCAAGCGTTCCAAGCGACTCACCGCCGGGGAACTGGACTCCGTCCCGGGCCTCGGCGAGACTCGCCGCCAGGCGCTGCTCAAGCACTTCGGCTCGCTGAAGAGGCTCCGGGCCGCCACCGTCGACGAACTCTGCGCCGTACCCGGCATCGGACGCCGCACGGCGGAGACTGTTGCGGCGGCGTTGTCCTCCCGTACACCCGCCGCACCCGCGGTCAACACCGCGACCGGCGAGATCATCGAGGACGGGGCCGACCAGGCCACCGCGCCGGTGGCCGCAGCACCCACGACCGCACCATCCCAGGAGACGCCATGACGGCCGACGCCGCCCGTCAGCCGGCGTGCCCGGCCGCCGACCGCCCCGGCGGACCGGCGCCGCACGGCCGCGCCATGCGCGTGCTCCCCAGCAGAAAGACCGAGAGCGGGGAACCGAAGTGACCGTGTCAGACGTGGCCGAGAACGTCCCGGAGCTGGTGATCATCTCCGGCATGTCCGGAGCCGGCCGCTCCACCGCGGCCAAGTGCCTGGAGGACCTCGGCTGGTTCGTGGTGGACAACCTGCCGCCGGCCCTCATCCCGACCATGGTCGACCTCGGGGCCCGCTCCCAGGGCAACGTCGCCAGGATCGGCGCCGTCGTGGACGTCCGCGGCCGGCAGTTCTTCGACGACCTGCTCACCTCGCTCGACGAGCTGGAGAAGCGCGGAGTCCGGCTCCAGGTCCTCTTCCTGGACTCCTCCGACGAGGCCCTGGTCCGCCGCTTCGAGAGCGTGCGCCGCCCGCACCCGCTCCAGGCCGACGGCCGGATCGTCGACGGCATCGCCCTGGAGCGCGACCTGCTGCGCGAGCTGCGCGGCGAGGCCGACCTGGTGATCGACACCTCCAACCTCAACGTGCACCAGCTGCGCGCCAAGCTCGACGCCCAGTTCGCCGACCACGACGAGCCCGAGCTGCGCGCCACCGTGATGTCCTTCGGCTTCAAGTACGGCCTGCCGGTCGACGCCGACCTCGTGGTGGACTGCCGCTTCCTGCCCAACCCGCACTGGGTCCCCGAGCTGCGGGCCCGCACCGGCACCGACTCCGACGTCGCCGACTACGTGTTCCAGCAGCCCGGCGCCAACGAGTTCCTCAACGGCTACGCGGAGCTGCTCCGCATCGTCACGGAGGGGTACCGCAGGGAGGGCAAGCGGTACATGACGCTTGCCGTAGGCTGCACCGGTGGCAAGCACCGCAGCGTCGCGATGTCCGAGCGCCTGACCAAGCGCCTCATCGCCGACGGCGTCGAAACGGTGCTGGTCCACCGAGACATGGGACGGGAGTAACCGCCGCCTCCTCGCCGGGCCGCCGGCCGGGCGGCCGCGGGCGAAGAGGAACGCGAGGTGGGTGTGACGGGATACGTGCCCGGACGGCAGCCGCACCACAAGAACGGCGACCGGACCGGGGTCCCGGCGAGGACCCCGGCTCCCAGCAAGCCGCGCAGCAGCCCCGCCCGGGCCAACCCGGCCCCCCGGATCACCGCCCTCGGCGGCGGCCAGGGCCTGTCCGCGTCGCTGTCGGCCCTGCGCCGGCTCACCAGCGACCTGACCGCCGTGGTCACCGTCGCCGACGACGGCGGCTCCAGCGGGCGGCTGCGCACCGAGCTGGGCGTGCTGCCCCCGGGCGACCTGCGCAAGGCCCTGGCGGCCCTGTGCGGGGACGACGACTGGGGCCGCACCTGGTCCGAGGTGATCCAGCAGCGCTTCACCGGCAGCGGCGACCTCGGCGGCCACGCCGTGGGCAACCTGCTGATCGTCGCGCTGTGGGAGAAGCTCGGCGACCCGGTCGCCGCGCTGGACTGGGTCGGCCGGCTGCTGAACGTCCAGGGCCGGGTGCTGCCGATGTCGGCGGTGCCGCTGGACATCGAGGCCACCGTCCGCGGCCACGACCCGGCCCACCCGGGCGCGGTCACGGCCGTGCGCGGCCAGGCCAGCGTCGCGGTCACGCCGGGCACCGTGCAGTCGATCCGGCTGGTGCCGGAGGAGCCGCCGGCCGTCCCGGAGGCCGTCGCGGCCGTGCGCGAGGCGGACTGGGTGGTGCTCGGCCCGGGCTCCTGGTTCACCAGCGTGCTGCCGCACCTGCTGGTGCCGGACCTCGCCAAGGCCCTGGTCGAGACCCGCGCCCGCCGCCTGCTCACGCTCAACCTGGCGCCCCAGCCCGGCGAGACCGAGGGCTTCACGCCGCAGCGCCACCTGGAGGTCATCGCCGACCACGCCCCGGGGCTCGCCGTGGATGCGATCCTGGTGGACGAGCGGGCCGTCACCGGCGGCGCCTTCGGCCAGGCCGACCTGGACGGCCTGGAGAAGGCCGCAGAGCGGATGGGCGCGGCCCTGGTGCTCGGCCGGGTGGCCCGCACCGACGGAACCCCGCGACACGACCCGGAGCTGTTGGCGGCAGCGTACGACCGGATTTTCCGGACACATGGAAGGATCGGGCCATGGCGATGACTCCAGCGGTGAAGGACGAGATCAGCCGGCTCCCGGTCACCCGGGCCTGCTGCCGCAAGGCGGAGGTGTCGGCGATCCTGCGGTTCGCAGGCGGGCTGCACATCGTGAGCGGCCGGATCGTGATCGAGGCCGAGCTCGACACGGGGGCGGCCGCGCGGCGCCTGCGCAAGGACCTGCTGGAGATCTTCGGGCACTCCTCCGACCTCGTCGTGATGGCCCCCGGCGGGCTGCGCCGCGGCAGCCGGTTCGTCGTGCGCGTGGTCAAGGACGGCGAGCTGCTCGCGCGCCAGACCGGCCTCGTGGACGGCCGCGGGCGCCCGATCCGGGGCCTGCCCCCGGCGGTCGTCTCCGGGGCGACCTGCGACGCCGAGGCGGCCTGGCGCGGGGCCTTCCTCGCGCACGGGTCCCTCACCGAGCCCGGCCGCTCGTCCTCGCTGGAGATCACCTGCCCCGGCTCCGAGGCGGCCCTCGCCCTCGTCGGCGCCGCCCGCCGGCTCGGCATCCCCGCCAAGGCCCGCGAGGTCCGCGGGGTGGACCGGGTCGTCATCCGGGACGGTGACGCGATCGGCGCGCTGCTGACGCGCCTGGGCGCGCACGAGTCGGTGCTCGCCTGGGAGGAGCGCCGGATGCGGCGCGAGGTCCGGGCCACCGCCAACCGCCTCGCCAACTTCGACGACGCCAACCTGCGCCGCTCGGCCCGCGCCGCGGTCGCGGCCGGCGCCCGGGTGGCCCGCGCGCTGGAGATCCTCGGCGACGAGGTGCCCGAGCACCTGGCCGCGGCCGGCCAGCTGCGGATGCAGCACAAGCAGGCCTCGCTGGAGGAGCTCGGCGCGCTCGCCGACCCGCCGCTGACCAAGGACGCGGTGGCCGGCCGGATCCGCCGCCTGCTGGCGATGGCCGACAAGCGCGCCTCCGAGCTCGGCCTGCCGAGCACCGAGGCGAACCTCACCGACGAGATGGCGCTCAACTGACGAGCCGACGATCACGGTCGTGACCGATTCGCGGCCGGTGTCCGGATTCCGGGCACCGGCCGCCGTCGGGTCCCGGCGCCCCCCCCGGGGGCGGGCGGCGGCGACCCGCGGGGGCTGGCGCACGGGGGGCGGGGGGCGCACGCACGCCCGGTAGACCGCGAC
>NZ_JBHWGV010000065.1:25008-34392 GCF_042732955.1 Kitasatospora sp. NPDC059747
GCCCACGCACACCCCCGCCCTCTCTCAGATCCACCCCGCCCCCCCCCCCCGCCGGGGGGCGCCCCCCCGGCGGGGGGCGGGGGCGGGCGCCCCCCCCCCCCCCCGCCGTCGTGTCCGGACGGCCCGCGCGGGTCCGTGCGGCCGGAGTCCGGTTTGGCAAATTGGTAGAGACCACTGGCCCGGGTCCAACTGCCCGGGGAACCAAGGACGGAAGGCCTGAAATGGGGTTTGGGCCACGCCACGCCACGTCTCGCGAATTGGTGCGATGTGCCCTCCCAGGCCCCGGAGGGGTAGGGTCATAGGCGGTCGGGGACTTCCCAAATCTCACCCCCGTCGGCTTAGCTCCGGCGTACCTAACGAGGAGATCGGTTCGTGACGATCCGGGTAGGCATCAACGGATTCGGCCGCATCGGCCGCAACTTCTTCCGCGCGGTCAAGGCCCAGGGCGCGGACATCGAGATCGTCGGTGTCAACGACCTGACTGACACGAAGACCCTGGCTCACCTGCTCAAGTACGACACCACCCTGGGCACCTTCCCGGGCGAGGTCTCGCACACCGAGGACAGCATCACCGTCGACGGCCACACCTTCAAGGTGACGGCCGAGCGCGACCCGGCGAACCTGCCGTGGGCCGCCCTGGGCGCCGACATCGTCGTCGAGTCCACCGGCATCTTCACCAAGGCCGAGGCCGCGAAGAAGCACCTCACCGCCGGCGCGAAGAAGGTCATCATCTCGGCGCCCGCCACCGACGAGGACGTCACCATCGTCCTGGGTGTCAACGACGAGAAGTACGACGCCGCCAACCACCACGTCATCTCCAACGCCTCGTGCACCACCAACTGCGTGGCGCCGATGGCCAAGGTGCTGAACGAGAGCTTCGGCATCGTCAAGGGTCTGATGACCACCGTCCACGCGTTCACCAACGACCAGGTGACCCTGGACTTCCCGCACAAGGACCTGCGCCGTGCTCGTGCGGCCTCGCAGAACATCATCCCGACCTCGACCGGTGCGGCCAAGGCGACCGCCCTGGTCCTGCCGGAGCTCAAGGGCAAGCTGGACGGCACCTCGCTGCGCGTCCCGGTCCCGACCGGCTCCATCACGGACCTGGTCGTCACCCTGGAGCGCGAGGTGACCAAGGACGAGGTCAACGCCGCCTTCCAGAAGGCCGCGCAGGAGGGCCCGCTCAAGGGCATCCTGGCCTACACCGAGGACCCGATCGTCTCCTCGGACATCGTCAACGACCCGGCCTCCTGCATCTTCGACTCGCAGCTCACCATGGTCCAGGGCAACCAGGTCAAGGTGCTCGGCTGGTACGACAACGAGTGGGGCTACTCGAACCGCGTCGTGGACCTGGTCACCCTCGTCGGTGGCCAGCTCTGACGCAGTGGGAGCTGACGTGATGTGAGGGCGAGGGCCCGGACGGCGCACGACGCCGACCGGGCCCTCGTTCTGCGTACAAGAACCTTCCGGGCGGCCCCTGCGCCGTGCCGCCCACCTGCGCATCCCCCCATCTCCCCAGGAGACCGAAGAACCCGTGAAGACCATCGAAGACCTCGACGTCGCCGGCAAGCGCGTCTTCGTCCGCGCCGACCTGAACGTGCCGCTGGACGGCGCCGCGATCACCGACGACGGCCGCATCCGCGCGGTCGCCCCGACCATCGCCAAGCTCCTGGAGCGCGGCGCGAAGGTCGTCGTCGCCTCCCACCTGGGCCGCCCGAAGGGTGCGCCGGAGGAGAAGTTCTCCCTCGCGCCGGTGGCCGCGCGCCTCGGCGAGATCCTCGGCAAGGACGTCTCCTTCGCCACCGACACGGTGGGCGAGAGCGCCGCGGCCGCCGTCGCCGGCCTGGCCGACGGCCAGGTCGCGCTGCTGGAGAACCTGCGCTTCAACGCCGGCGAGACCAGCAAGGACGACGCCGAGCGCAAGGCCTTCGCCGAGCAGCTGGCCGCCCTGGCCGACCTGTACGTCGGCGACGGCTTCGGCGCGGTGCACCGCAAGCACGCCTCGGTGTTCGACCTCCCGGCCCTGCTGCCGCACGCCGCCGGCGACCTGATCGCCACCGAGGTCGGCGTGCTGAAGAAGCTCACCGACGAGGTCGCGCGCCCGTACGTCGTCGTGCTCGGCGGCGCCAAGGTGTCCGACAAGCTCGGTGTGATCGACAACCTGCTGAAGAAGGCCGACCGCATCCTGATCGGCGGCGGCATGGCGTACACCTTCCTGAAGGCCCAGGGCCACGAGGTCGGCATCTCGCTGCTGCAGGAGGACCAGATCCCGGTCTGCCTGAACTACCTGGCCGAGGCCGAGAAGCGG
The DNA here is from genome assembly GCF_042732955.1 of Kitasatospora sp. NPDC059747. NCBI lineage: Bacteria > Bacillati > Actinomycetota > Actinomycetes > Kitasatosporales > Streptomycetaceae > Kitasatospora > Kitasatospora sp. NPDC059747. The sequence goes on from NZ_JBHWGV010000065.1 coordinate 27,317, forward strand.
GGCGTCGAGTTCGTCCTGCCGGTCGACGTCCTGGTGTCGGCCGACTTCCCGGACCTCAAGGGCAAGACCCCGGCGACCTTCGACCTCGTCTCCTCGGACGCCATCCCGGCGGACAAGGAGGGCCTGGACATCGGCCCGAAGACCCGCGAGCTGTACGCGGAGAAGCTGGCCGACGCCGGGACGGTGTTCTGGAACGGCCCGATGGGCGTCTTCGAGCACCCCGACTACGCCAACGGCACCAAGGCCGTCGCGAAGGCGCTGCTCGACAGCCCCGGCTTCACCGTGGTCGGCGGCGGCGACTCCGCCGCGGCCGTCCGCATCCTGGGCTTCGACGAGAACGCCTTTGGACACATCTCGACCGGCGGTGGCGCGAGCCTGGAGTACCTGGAGGGCAAGCAGCTCCCGGGTCTCACCGCCCTGGAAGGCTGAACGCAATGACCGAACGTCTCCCGCTCATGGCGGGCAACTGGAAGATGAACCTCAACCACCTTGAGGCCATCCAGCACACCCAGAAGCTCGCCTTCACCCTGAACGACAAGGACTACGCGGCCGTCGAGGTCGCCGTCCTGACCCCGTTCACCGACCTGCGCTCGGTGCAGACGCTGGTCGAGACGGACAAGCTGAAGATCAAGTACGGCTCGCAGGACATCTCGGAGCACGACTCCGGCGCCTACACCGGCGAGGTCTCCGGCCCGATGCTGGCCAAGCTCCGCTGCACCTACGCGGTGATCGGCCACTCGGAGCGCCGCCAGTACCACGCCGAGACCGACGAGATCGTCAACGCCAAGGTCAAGGCCGCCTACCGGGCCGGGATCACCCCGATCCTGTGCATCGGCGAGCCGCTGGAGGTCCGCAAGGCCGGCACCCACGTCGAGCACACGCTGGCCCAGCTGGACGGCGGCCTCAAGGACGTCCCGGCCGAGCAGGCCGAGACCGTCGTGATCGCGTACGAGCCGGTCTGGGCGATCGGCACCGGCGAGGTGGCGACCCCGGAGGACGCGCAGGAGGTCTGCGCGGCCATCCGCAAGCGGATCGCCGAGCTGTACGACGGCGCGCTGGCCGACAAGGTCCGTGTGCTGTACGGCGGTTCGGTCAAGTCGTCGAGCGCGGCCGGCCTGATGGCCAAGCCCGACATCGACGGCGGACTGATCGGCGGTGCTTCGCTGGACGCCGCGGAGTTCGCCAAGATCGTGCGCTACCGTGACCAGGCAGTAGGCTAACGCCGCCGCAGCAACGTAGGCTTTGGGGCCGGACCGCCGGACGCGGCCCGGCCCCTTCGCCGAAGATACGAGAGAGTTGGTCCCGTCGTGGTTCTCGGGTTCTCTATTGCCCTGATCATCTTCAGCCTGCTGATGATCCTGCTCGTGCTGCTGCACAAGGGGAAGGGCGGCGGTCTGTCCGACATGTTCGGTGGTGGCGCGATGTCCACCGGTGGCGGCTCCGCGGTGGCCGAGCGCAACCTCGACCGCATCACGATCGTGGTCGGTCTGGGCTGGTTCGCCTCCATCATGGTGCTGAGCCTGCTGCTCAAGTACAAGGGCTAGGACCGGCCGCACACCTCTGCTGGTAACGGAGCCCGCACAAGCCTGACGCCCCGTCGCCCGAGCGCCTATCCTGGGACGGTCGGGGGCGGAGGCGATGGTGGCGCACCCTTAACTCCTGCTTACACTAGGACGACTTTCGCCACCGACGCGCACCGCGGCGGGTCGGCGTACCAGCACGCAGGGAGTCAGACCGTGGCAAGTGGCAACGCCATCCGTGGCAGCAGGGTCGGAGCCGGCCCGATGGGCGAGGCGGAGCGCGGCGAGTCCGCGCCGCGCAACCGGATCTCCTTCTGGTGTGCCAACAAGCACGAGACCCGTCCCAGCTTCGCCGCCGAAGCCGTCATCCCGGACACCTGGGACTGCCCGCGCTGCGGTTTCCCGGCCGGACAGGACGAGCACAACCCGCCCGCCCCCTCGCGCAACGAGCCGTACAAGACCCACCTCGCCTACGTCCGCGAGCGGCGCACCGACGCCGACGGCGAGGCGATCCTCGCCGAGGCGCTGGCCAAGCTGCGCGGCGAGATCTGAGCCGGAAGAGGCGCTCGGGGGGCCGCCGCCCCCACACGCGCGCGGCACGGCGTGGCGTGACCGAGGGCGAGCGGGCGCGCGAGCGAGCGGGGGGGGGCCCCCCCGCCGGGGGGGCGCCCCCCCGGGGGGCGGCCTTCTCCCCCCCCGACCCCCCCCGGCCCCCCCCCCCCCCCGCGGGGCCCCCCCTTCGGCGTTGAGTCCCTAGGCCGAGGCCGGCGGGTACAGCTGCGGCGGGATCCGCTCGGCGGCGGCCCGGTCCAGCAGCCACAGCGTGCGGCCGCGGCCGTACGCGCCGGAGGCGGGCGCCTGGATCTCGCCCGGGCCGGACAGGGCCAGCGCGACCGCGCCCGCCTTGTCCTCGCCGGCCGCCAGCAGCCAGACCTCCCGGGCCGCCCGGATCGCCGGGAGGGTGAGCGAGATCCGGGTCGGCGGGGGCTTGGGGGCCCCGCGCACGCCGACCACCGTCAGCTCGGTCTCCCGCACGCCCGGGTGCTCCGGGAACAGCGACGCGACGTGGGTGTCCGGGCCGACGCCCAGCAGCAGCACGTCGAAGGCCGGCACGCCGGTCCGGTCGCCCGGTCCGGCCGCCTTCGCCAGCTCCTGTGCGTAGCGGGCGGCGGCGGCCTCGACGTCCGAGCCGTCCACGCCGTCCGAGGCGGGCATCTCGTGCACCCGCGCCGGGTCGAGCGGGACGGCGTCGAGCAGCTCGGCGCGGGCCTGGACGGCGTTGCGGTCCGGGTCCGCGGCGGGCACGAAGCGCTCGTCGCCCCACCAGAGGTCCAGCCGCGCCCAGTCGACCGCGTCGCGCGCCGGGGAGGCGGCGATCGCGGCCAGCAGGGCGTTGCCGTTGCGGCCGCCGGTGAGCACCACCGAGGCGGTGCCGCGGGCGGCCTGGGCGTCCACGATCCGGGTGATGAGCCGGGCCGCGGCCGCCTGGGCCATCAGCTCCTTGTCGCGGTGGACGACGAGCTGCGGGGTGGCGTTGGTCATGCGCTGTCCCCGGCGGCCTGCTCGCCGGCCGGCTCGTCGGCCTTCTCCGCGGCCTTCCTGGCGGCCTTCTTCGCCGCGGGCTTCTTCTCCGCGGCGGCGGCCGTCACCCGGTCGGGGTTGGCCACCGGCACGTCGGAGACCGCCTGGGCGAGCCGCCCGGCGGCCACCGTCTCGGCGTTGGCGGGCTCGTGGAGGCGGTCCACGGGCGTGCGCACGGCCGTCGAGTAGATGTCGTCCGGGTCGAGCCGGCGCAGCTCCTCGGCGATCAGCTCCGAGGTCTCGCGCCGCTTGAGCGCCACCTGGCGGTCCGGCGAGCCGGGCATCGACAGGGTGCCCATCAGGCCGTCCGGGCGGTCCAGGGTGATGTCCCCGTCCTTGGTGCGCAGGTGCACCGCGGTGATGCCGGGGCCGCCGGTGACGACGCGCTCGACCGGGACGTGCAGGCGGTTGTGCAGCCACAGGCCGAGCAGCTCGACGCTGGGGTTGTACGACTCGCCCTCCACCACGGCGGAGACGATCTGCGACGGGCGCTGGTCGAGCGCCGCGGCGAGCATCGAGCGCCAGCCGGTGATCCGGGTCCAGGCCAGGTCGGTGTCGCCCGGGGTGTAGCTCTGGGCCCGCTGGGCGAGCTGGCCGACCGGGGACTCGGCGGTGACCGCGTCGGTGATCCGGCGCTGGGCGATCGAGCCGAGCGGGTCCTGCGCCGGGTGGAGCGGCGCGTTGTCCGGCCACCAGACGACGACCGGGGCGTCCGGCAGCAGCAGCGGCAGGACGACGGACTGGGCGTGCGCGGCGAGTTCGCCGTGCATGCGCAGGATGACCGTCTCGCCGGAGCCGGCGTCCGAGCCGACCAGGATCTCGGCGTCCAGGCGGGTCTCGGCGCGGGCCCGGGGCGAGCGCCCGGCGCGCTTGATCACCGCGAGGGTGCGCGAGGGGTGCTCGCGGGAGGCGTCGTTGGCGGCCTTGAGGGCGTCGTAGGCGCTGCCCTCGTCGGTCACGATCACCAGGGTGAGCACCATGCCGGCGGCGGTGCTGCCACCGGCCCGGCGCGCCTCCATGAGGGCGGCGTTGATCTTGCTCGACGTCGTGTTGGTGAGGTCGATCTTCATGGCCGGCGCCAGCTCCTGCCGTCTCGTGCGAGCATCTCGTCCGCCTCGACGGGGCCCCAGGTCCCCGCCGCGTACTGGGCGGGCTTGCCGTGGGTGTCCCAGTACCTCTCGATCGGGTCGAGGATCTGCCAGGAGAGCTCGACCTCCTGGTGGCGCGGGAACAGGTTGGCGTCGCCGAGCAGCACGTCGAGGATGAGCCGCTCGTAGGCCTCGGGGCTGGACTCGGTGAAGGACTCGCCGTAGGCGAAGTCCATCGTGACGTCGCGGACCTCGAAGGAGGTGCCCGGGACCTTGGAGCCGAACCGCACCGTCACGCCCTCGTCCGGCTGGACCCGGATGACCAGGGCGTTCTGCCCGAGCTCCTCGGTCGCGTAGGAGTCGAACGGCAGGTACGGGGCGCGCTGGAAGACGACCGCGATCTCGGTGACGCGGCGCCCGAGGCGCTTGCCGGTGCGCAGGTAGAACGGGACGCCCGCCCAGCGGCGGTTGTTGATCTCCAGCTTGATGGCCGCGTAGGTGTCGGTCTTGGAGTCCGGGTCGATGCCGTCCTCGTCGAGGTACCCGACGACCTCCTCGCCGCCCTGCCAGCCGGCCGCGTACTGGCCGCGCACGGTGTGCCGGCCGAGGTCGGCCGGGAGCTTGACGGCGCTGAGCACCTTCAGCTTCTCGGCGACCAGCGCCTTGGGGTGGAAGGAGGCGGGCTCCTCGATGGCGGTGAGCGCCATCAGCTGGAGCAGGTGGTTCTGGATGACGTCGCGGGCGGAGCCGATGCCGTCGTAGTAGCCGGCGCGGCCGCCGATGCCGATGTCCTCGGCCATCGTGATCTGCACGTGGTCGACGTAGGACCGGTTCCAGATCGGCTCGAACATCTGGTTCGCGAAGCGCAGCGCCAGGATGTTCTGGACCGTCTCCTTGCCCAGGTAGTGGTCGATCCGGAAGACCTCGTCGCGCGGGAAGACCTCGTGGACGACCTTGTTGAGCTCCTGCGCGCTCTCCAGGTCGTGGCCGAAGGGCTTCTCGATGACGGCGCGGCGCCAGGAGCCCTGCGGAGGGTCGGCCAGGCCGTGCTTCTTGAGCTGCTGGACGACGGTCGGGAAGAACTTCGGCGGGACGGACAGGTAGAAGGCGAAGTTGCCGCCGGTGCCCTGGGCCTTGTCGAGCTCCTCGATGGTCGCCCGGAGCTTGTCGAAGGCGTCGTCGTCGTCGAAGGTGCCCTGGACGAAGCGCATGCCCTTGGCGAGCTGCTGCCAGACCTCCTCCCGGAACGGGGTCCGGGCGTGGTCCTTGACCGCGTCGTGGACCTCCTTGGCGAAGTCCTCGTCCTCCCACTCGCGGCGGGCGAAGCCGACGAGCGAGAAGCCCGGCGGCAGCAGTCCGCGGTTGGCGAGGTCGTAGATCGCCGGCATCAGCTTCTTGCGGGACAGGTCGCCGGTGACCCCGAAGATGACCAGGCCCGACGGCCCCGCGATGCGCGGGAGCCGTCGGTCTGCGGGGTCACGAAGCGGGTTGACGGGAGTGGCCGGGAGATCGTCCGCGTCCGACACCGGTGTCAACTCGGGGAAATCAGTGCTCACTTGATGGGCTCCGCTTTCGTGCGCTGGCGGTGAGCAGGGGTCACTTCTCGTCGGCGAAGGACGCGAGCGAGGCGGTGACGGTGTCGAGCAGCTCGGTCCAGGACTGCTCGAACTTCTCGACGCCCTCGTCCTCCAGCACCTGGACCACGTCGTCGTAGTCCACGCCGGCGGCCGCGATGGCGTCCAGGACGGCCTTGGCGTCGGCGTAGTTGGGGACGATGGTGTTGCCGGTGACCACGCCGTGGTCGGCGGTGGCGTCCAGGGTGGCCTCGGGCATCGTGTTCACGGTGCCGGGGGCGACCAGCTCGGTGACGTACAGGGTGTCCGGCAGGGCCGGGTCCTTGACGCCGGTGGAGGCCCAGAGCGGGCGCTGCGGCTTGGCGCCGGCGGCCTCCAGGGCCTTCCAGCGGGCGCTGCCGGCGGTCTGGCCGTCGACGCTGCCGAAGACGTCCTCGTACGCCTGGTAGGCGAGGCGGGCGTTGGCCAGGGCGGCCTTGGAGCGCAGGTTCTTGGCGTCGCCGCCGATCTTGTCCAGGCGCTTGTCGATCTCGGTGTCCACGCGGGAGACGAAGAAGGAGGCGACGGACTCGATCTGGGAGAGGTCCAGGCCCTTGGCCTTGGCGGACTCCAGGCCGGTCAGGTAGGCGTCCATGACGGCCTTGTAGCGGTCCAGCGAGAAGATCAGCGTGACGTTGACGCTGATGCCCTTGCCGATGACCTCGGCGATGGCGGGCAGGCCGGCCTTGGTGGCGGGGATCTTGATGAAGACGTTCGGGCGGTCGACCAGCCACCACAGCTGCTTGGCCTCGGCGACGGTGGGGGCGGTCTCGTGCGCCAGGCGCGGGTCGACCTCGATGGAGACGCGGCCGTCGCGGCCGTTGGAGGCGTCGTAGACCGGGCGCAGCACGTCGGCGGCGTCGCGCACGTCCGAGGTGGTGATCATGCGGATCGCCTCGTCGGTGGTGACCTTGCGGACGGCGAGGTCGCGCAGCTGGCCGTCGTAGGAGCTGTCGCCGCTGCCGGCGATGGCCTTCTGGAAGATGGTCGGGTTGGTGGTGACGCCCACCACGTGCTTGTTCTGCACCAGCTCGGCCAGGTTGCCGGAGTTCAGCCGCTTGCGGCTGAGGTCGTCCAGCCAGATCGCCACGCCTTCGTCGCTGAGGCGCTTGAGTGCGTCGGTCATGGTGCTCAGTCCTTCTTCTTCTGTCTTCGTGGGGTCGTCAGAGGGGCGGGGGGGGGGGGCGCCGGGGGGGGGGCGGGGCGGGCGGGGGGGGGGGGGTGGGGGGTGTTGGAGAAAAAAAAAAAAACCGCCACCCACAACAAAAATTTAT
>NZ_JBHWGV010000065.1:34402-35601 GCF_042732955.1 Kitasatospora sp. NPDC059747
CGGGGGGGGCGGGGTGGGTGTGGTGGTGCTCCCCTTCTCTTTGATTCTGGGTGTGGGTGGGGGGGCCCCCGGGGGGCCCCCCCCCGGGGGGGGGGCCCCCCCCCCCCCCCCGAGGGGCTAGCGGTTGACGGCTTCGAGGGAGCGCAGGGCGTTGTGGGCCTCGGCCACCACGCGCTCGGCGGTCAGGCCGAACTCCTCGAACAGCACCTGGTAGTCCGCGGAGGCGCCGAAGTGGTCCAGCGAAACGATCCGGCCGTGGTCGCCGACCAGCTCGCGCCAGCCCTGGGCGATGCCGGCCTCGACCGAGACGCGGGCCTTGACCGACGGCGGCAGCACGCTGTCGCGGTAGGCCTGGTCCTGCTCCTGGAACCACTCGAAGGACGGCAGCGAGACGACGCGGGTGGCGATGCCCTCGGCCTCCAGGACCTCGCGGGCCTTGACGGCCAGCTGGACCTCGGAGCCGGTGCCCAGGAGGATCACCTGCGGGTCGCCGTTGCCGGCCTCGGCCAGGATGTAGCCGCCCTTCGCGGTGCCCTCGGCGGAGCCGAAGACCTCGCGGTCGAAGGTCGGGACGTTCTGGCGGGTGAGCGCCAGGCCGACCGGGCCGGGGTGGCTGGTCTGCCGCTCGATGACGGTGCGCCAGGCGACGGCGGTCTCGTTGGCGTCGGCCGGGCGGACCATGGACAGGCCCGGGATGGCGCGCAGCGAGGCCAGGTGCTCGACCGGCTGGTGGGTCGGGCCGTCCTCGCCGAGGCCGATGGAGTCGTGCGTCCAGACGTAGGTGACCGGCAGCTTCATGAGCGCGGCCAGGCGGACGGCCGGGCGCATGTAGTCCGCGAAGACCAGGAAGGTGCCGCCGTACACGCGGGTCCTGCCGTGCAGGGCGATGCCGTTCATGGTCGAGCCCATGGCGTGCTCGCGGATGCCGAAGTGGATCGTCCGGCCGTACGGGCTCGCCGACTTCAGCGGGTTGCCCTCGGGGAGGAAGGAGCTCTCCTCGTCGATGGTGGTGAGGTTGGACTCCGCGAGGTCGGCCGAGCCGCCCCACAGCTCCGGGACCACCGCGCCGATCGCCTTGAGGGTCTCGCCGGAGGCCTTGCGGGTGGCGACGGGCTAGACCCCCGGGGGGCGCGGGTCGGGCGTTTTCCCCCCCACCGCCCCCAAGCCGGGCGGGCTGGGGGGGCACTAGACCGCCCCGT
>NZ_JBHWGV010000065.1:35611-51667 GCF_042732955.1 Kitasatospora sp. NPDC059747
GCGCGCTCCCGCCCCACCGCCCCGCGACCCCCGCCCCGATCGCGTTGGGGTTCGCGCCGGAGGCTTTGGGGGTCGCGACGACCTTCCCGGCCGGGAAGGACGGGACGGTCTTCTTCCAGCCCTCGGGCAGCTCGCCGGCCTGGATGCGGTCGAACTCGCCGGCCCGGTGCGGGTTGGCGGCGCGCCAGGCCTCGAAGGAGCCCTGCCACGCGTCGCGGGCGGCCTTGCCGCGCTTGATCACCAGGCGGGCGTGCTCGATGACCTTGTCGGAGACCTCGAAGGTCTTCTCCGGGTCGAAGCCCAGGACCTTCTTGGTGGCGGCGATCTCGGCGGCGCCGAGGGCGGAGCCGTGGGCCTTGGCGGTGTTCTGGGCGTCCGGGGCCGGCCAGGCGATGATCGTGCGCATAGCGATCATCGACGGGCGGGCGGTCTCGGCCTTGGCGGCGGCCAGCGCGTCGGCGAGGGCGGCGACGTCGATGTCGCCGTTCGCCTTCGGGGTGACCCGCTGGACGTGCCAGCCGTACGCCTCGTAGCGCTTGAGGACGTCCTCGGAGAAGGCCGTCTCGGTGTCGCCCTCGATGGAGATGTGGTTGTCGTCGTACAGGGCGACGAGGTTGCCCAGCTGCTGGTGCCCGGCCAGCGAGGAGGCCTCGGCCGAGATGCCCTCCTCCAGGTCGCCGTCGGAGACGATGGCCCAGATCGTGTGGTCGAACGGGGACTCGCCGGCCGGGGCGTCCGGGTCGAAGAGGCCGCGCTCGTAGCGGGCGGCCATCGCCATGCCGACCGCGTTGGCGATGCCCTGGCCGAGCGGACCGGTCGTGGTCTCGACGCCGGCGGTGTGGCCGTGCTCGGGGTGACCGGGGGTGCGGCTGCCCGCGACGCGGAAGGCCTTGAGGTCGTCCAGCTCCAGGCCGTAGCCCGAGAGGTAGAGCTGGGTGTAGAGGGTCAGGCTGGTGTGCCCGGGGGAGAGGACGAATCGGTCGCGCCCCACCCAGGAGGGGTCGGTGGGGTCGTGCCGCAGGAAACGCTGGAAGATCAGGTACGCCGCCGGGGCCAGCGACATGGCCGTCCCGGGGTGTCCGTTGCCGACCTTCTGGACGGCGTCCATGGCCAGGACCCGGGCCGTGTCAACCGTGCGCTCATCCAGTTCGGACCACTCGAATGTGTTCGTCGGCGTCGTGCTCACCCTGTCTCAGGGCTCCTTCCGTTGTGAAGAGTGACCCCGTGAAGGGGACCCGGTCGGCCACGGCGCTGTGGTCCCGACGCTGGTGGTGCCGGTCACGGAGGGTAGATCCCGCTTCTGTGTGCGAGCCTACCGTCCGGCCCGGGGCTCACCCTGCGTGCTGGGACAACCGGAATTCGGGTATGGCGATTCCCACGATGCCGCTCTGGGGCGTTTTGTCCCAGGCTCTCCTGTTTTGGCGGGCCCTGCCCCTCCGATGAGCAGGACGGGGGAGGCGGGACCGAGTGGTCGGAGTTCGTGGGTTCACCCAGGGGTGTGCGTTCCGCCCCGCCGGGGGACCCCGGAGCCGGTGGGGAGATATGGAGCGTCTAAGGTGGCGTGGTACGCGCAGAGCGGACGATTCGGGACCTTCGTTTCCTTCGACGCCTGCGAGGATTCATCTTCAGTTGGGGTGTTAGTGACCGCCGTCGAAACCCGTCCCGCCGGGGTCACCGGGGCGACTCCTGCGCACCGGCCCATCGGGGCCCGTGTCGGCGCGTTCGTCGCACTGACCAAGCCGCGGATCATCGAACTGCTGCTGATGAGCACGGTTCCGGTGATGTTCCTGGCCCAGCAGGGCGTCCCGAACATGCTGCTGGTGCTGAAGGTCGTGGTCGGCGGCTACCTCTCGGCGGGCGGCGCCAACGCCCTCAACATGTACATCGACCGCGACATCGACGCGGTGATGTCGCGCACCGAGCGGCGCCCGATCGTCACCGGCATGGTGTCGCCGCGCGAGGCGCTGGTGTTCGGCATCGTCCTCGCGGTCGTCTCGACGCTGCTGCTCGGTTTCGGCGTCAACTGGCTGTCCTCCGGACTCGCGCTCGGCGCCCTGCTGTTCTACGTCTTCGTCTACACGCTGGGCCTCAAGCGGCGCACCTCGCAGAACATCGTGTGGGGCGGCATCGCGGGCTGCATGCCGGTGCTCGTCGGCTGGTCCTCCGTCACCAACTCCCTGTCCTGGGCGGCGGTCATCCTCTTCCTGGTGGTGTTCTTCTGGACGCCGCCGCACACCTGGGTGCTGTCGATGAAGGTGCGCGACGACTACCTGCGCGCCGGCGTGCCGATGCTGCCGGTGGTCAAGGGCAACGTGGCGGTGGGCAAGCAGGTCGTCGCCTACTCCTGGGTCATGGTGGCCGTCTCGCTGGCGCTGTGGCCGCTGGGGCACATGAGCTGGCTGTACCCGGTCGCCGCGGTGGTGCTCGGCGCGGCCTGGCTGCGCGAGGCGCACGCGCTGTACGCGCGGGCCAAGGCCGGGGTCGTCGGCGCGAAGCTGAAGGAGATGCGGCTGTTCCACTGGTCGATCACCTACCTGTCGCTGCTGTTCGTGGTCTGCGCGATCGACCCGTTCGTGAAGTAGGCGCGGCAGTACGGAAGAAGAGCCCCGGTCCGGGTGGACCGGGGCTCTTCCGCGTTCACCGGCCTTGTTCGCCGGCCTTCATCGGGCCGGGAGTCCGGACGGGCCGACGTGGCCGTCCAGCCAGTCCTTGAGCGGCTGGGAGGCCCGCAGGAAGGCGGCGATCCGGGTGTGCGCGGTGCGGGTGCCCAGCCACTTCGCGGGCGGCCACTCCTGCCAGGCCACGAGGCCCTTGTGGCGCAGCAGCTCGATCCTCGGGTGGTCCTTGGGGTAGCCGCGCGGGGCGGACTTCAGGCTGTCGCGGCCGAAGACCTGCGGGCCGTCCTTCTCCACCCGGGCGATCACGCGCTCCAGTTCGGCCCCGGAGACGTCCTCGGCGACGGCCGCGCGGTAGCGCTCCAGCTGGTCCGCGGCGAGCTGGTACATGCCGTTGCCGCAGGCCAGGCCGTCGGCGGAGAGCTGGACGTAGCCGCCCGCCTCCAGGTGGGCGCCGATGTGCGTCTTGTACGGGGACTTGTCGGCGCTGAAGCGGACGTCGCGGTTGGGGCGGAAGATCTTCCCCGGTCCGAACTCCGGTTCCAGCTCGGCCAGCAGCTCCTCCATGGGGGCGCGCACGGCCTCGTCGTAGCGGTCCTTGTGGGCCTGCCAGAAGGTCTTCGAGTTGTCGGCCTCCAGGTGCTCGTAGAATTCGAGCGCCTCGGCAGGCCAGCCGGAGAAGGTCACACGGCCAGTATGGATCGAGCGGGGGCAGTATGTGGCCCGGTGCACAGGGTGCTCCCGTCGCCAGGGCCGCTACCGGTGGGTAGCATGCGGGCATGAGCGCAGAGACCACCCCCGCCGCGTCGGACGCCCGCACCGAGCGCCGCGCCAAGCGCATCGCCAAGAACCTGACCAGCTTCGCCGCGCAGCACGGCGGCAGCGCCGACGCGGTCGTCGAGTACGTCGGCGCCGTGGCCACCCGGATCGTCGTGGTCGGCGCGGACGGCGCCTGGGGCGACCAGGTGGCCCCGAGCTACGCCGTCGGCCGCCGGGCCGCCGAGCTGGCCGGGCTGACCCTGCACGACGACTTCGAGGGCGAGCTGGCCCTCAAGGTGAAGACCGGCCCGTACGAGTGGAAGCGGATGGCCGGCATCCAGCTCGGCGGCTGACCGCCCGGCCCCCGTACGGCGAACGGCCCGGCTCCCTTTGTGGGGGAGCCGGGCCGTCGTGCGTGTCGCAGCGGTCAGACCGAGGCGGTCTGCGGGGTCTGCGCGGGCAGCTGTCCGGGGGCTTCCCCGTCCGCGCGGGTGCGCAGGGCGAGGGGGACGCGCAGGGCGGCGATCCAGGTCAGCGTGGCCAGGAACATGTGCAGGCCGACCATGAGCTCGGGAGCGTCGGTGAAGTACTGGACGAAGCCGAGCACGCCCTGGAGCAGGAGCACGGCGAGGAGTTCCTTGGCCCGGGCGCGGGCGGGCTGCGGGGCCTTGACCGCTGCGAAGACGAAGATCACGGCAATCGCCAGGCCGACCGAGACGAACGCGAAGTCGGCGTGGAACTGCGCGAGGCGGTCGTAGTCGATCGGGATGCGCGGCACGATCTTGTTGTCCTGCGGCGTGCCGGGGTGGTGGCCGGCGCCGGTGACCAGGGTGCCGGCGGCGACGAGCGTTCCGATCGCGGCGACCAGCACGTAGGAGAGCCGGTGGATCGGGCCGGCCACCGCGAGCTTCGCCGGGCCGTCGCCCTCCTTGCTGCGCTCCCACATCAGCAGCGCGACCCACACCAGGGCCATCGCGGCGATCATGTGCAGCGCGACGGTGTACGGGTTGAGGCCGGTCAGCACGGTGATGCCGCCGAGGACGGCGTTGCTCATCACCAGCCAGAACTGCGCCCAGCCCAGCTTCGTCAGGCTGCGGCGCCAGGGGCGGTGGCAGCGCGCGGCCAGGATCGCCCAGCCGACCGCGGCGCTCAGCACGTAGGTGAGCATTCGGTTGGTGAACTCGACGATGCCGTGGAAGCCCATCTCGGCGGTGGGCGTCAGGCTCTCGTCGGTGCAGCGGGGCCAGGTGGTACAGCCGAGGCCGGAGGCGGTGAGGCGGACGGCGCCGCCGGTGACGACGATCACCACGCTCATCACCAGCGCGGCGAACGCGGCGCGCCGGACCATCGCGGCGGACGGCTGCCAGCGGTCGGCGAGCAGGGAGAAGGGGTTCAGCACGCGGTCAATCGTAGGGGGCCTTACAGCCGATCTTGGGGCGGGGCATGGGTCAGCGCAAAAGCGGATCTTACGGTCAAGGCGGTCAATGGTCTTGACCATTCACCCGTTCGGCCGAAAGAGTGCGGATTGGTCCAGACCTTTTTCGGGCCCCCCTCCACTCCTCCCGCACGTAAGCGGAGCTCTGCACATGCGCATATCCACGTCCGCCGCCGCGCTCGCGGTCGGCGGCTCGCTCGCACTGGCCGGCCTCGTCGCGCCGGCCGCCCAGGCCGTCGGCGCCGACCAGGAGTGCCGCGGCCTCGGGGTCGCCGGCCTCTACGGCGAGTTCGTCGAGGGCGACGACACCCACACCCCGGACGCCGAGGGCGCGGTCGCGGTGGGCGGCAACGCCGACTTCCGCGGCGGGTTCTCGGTCGGCCAGGAGCTCACCGCCGAGCAGGTCGCCGCCCTGCCGGGCGGCAACGCCCTCGTGGTGGCCGGCGATCTGACCGGTACCAACACCCAGGTGATGAAGGGCAACGGCGTCTACGGCGGCACGCTGACCGGGGTGCTGGAGGCTCACCAGGGCAAGGTCGGCCGGGGTGCCTCCCCGATCGACTTCAAGGCCGAGTTCGCCAAGCTGCGCGCCGCCTCCGCCGCGCTGGCCGCCGTGCCGCAGACCGCCGGGGCCACCGTCCAGGCCGACGGCGGCAGGCTGACGCTGACCGGCGGGGACGCGAAGTACAACGGCTTCACCGTCGACGCCGCGAAGCTCCAGGGCGCGAAGGACGTCTTCGTCCGGGTGCCGGCCGGCTCGGTGACCGTCGTCACCGTGACCGGCTCGTCGTACGACATGGCGGCGGCCGGGACCACCGGCTTCCAGCTGTGGGACGAGGCCAAGGCGGCCTACGTCCTGGACGACAAGCTCCAGAGCGCGGCCGGCGGTGCCGTCCGGGCCGGGCTGCTCTGGAACTTCCCGTCCGCGACCAAGGTGGTCAAGAGCAGCAAGGCCGCCTGGGCCGGTACGGTGCTCGCCCCGAACGCCGCCTTCGACCTCGGCAGCGGCGGCCCGGTCAACGGCTCGGTGATCGCCGCCTCGCTGACCGGCAAGGGCGGCGCCGAGACGCACCACTACCCCTTCACCGGCTGCCTGCCGGCCGTCCTCCCGACGCCGTCCGCGACCCCGACCGGGACGCCGGTGGTGCCGACCGGCACGCCGTCGACGCCGGGCGCCACCGCGCAGCCGTCCGGAACGCCGTCCGGAACGCCGTCGGGACCGGCGGGCGGGAAGCCGAGCGGGGGCGCGTCGCCGAGTGCGTCCGCCTCGCCGTCCACCAGTGCGCCGGCGGCCTCCGCGCCGGCGAGCCCCTCGGCGTCGGCGAACACCGGAGGCGGGCTCGCGCACACCGGTTCCGGGCCCGTCCTGCCGCTGGCGATCGGCGGCGCCGTGGTGCTCGCGGCCGGCGGTGGAATCGTCGTGGCGACGCGTCGTCGGGCGGCGAAGAAGGCCTGACCGTTCGTCGGCTGATCGAAGCCGCACCCCCGGTGATTGAACCTGATCACCGGGGGCTGCGTTTTTTCAGTCAGGTGACGAAGTCCATTCGGGTTCGCCGATTCCGCGTTGTGCGTGGTGGCGCCTGTGGTGGGCTGGTCATGCACATCCATCGTGAGACCGACAGACGAAATCCGGTCGTACGGCGGGGTGTGGCGAGGTGCGGGAGTGCCGGTAGAGTCCCCCGGACAGCCGTAGCGGGCCACCGCGAAGCACTCAACACGCCTGCTGCACAAGACCGTTCGGAGGGGAACAGGGCAATGGCACGACAGCAGCGGCACTTCGGGATCGGAGCGGCGGCACTCGCCGGTACGGTGGCGGCCGGAATCCTCCTGCCCCTGAGCCTGGCCGGGCCGGCTTCGGCCCACGTGCCGGCGTGGAAGGTGGACTGCGACAAGATCGTGATCGATCTGGTCAAGTACAGCGAGAAGGACACCGTGACGAACAACGTCACGCTCACCATCGACGGTGAGAAGGTGCTGGACAAGAAGTTCGGTAAGGAGTTCCACGGCACCTTCCCGGTGAAGGACCACTCCGCGCCGATCAAGGCGACCTTCGTGGTGACCACCACGGAGACCCCGGCCGAGCCCGGTTGGAACATCGACGAGTCGGAGACGATCCAGCCCTGCCACACGCCGACGCCGACCCCCACGCCCACCCCCACGCCCACCAAGACGCCCACCCCCACGCCGACCCCGACGACGACGCCGACCACCCCGCCGACGCCGGTCCCCAGCGTGACGCCGACCCCGAGCACCACCCCGCCGGGCACCGCGGCCCCGTCGGTGACGCCGCCCGCGAGCAAGACCCCGGCCCCGGCGCCGAGCACCGGCGGTCCGGCCCTCGCCGAGACCGGTGGCAGCTCGGCCACCCCCGTCATCGCGGCGGCCGGCGCCGGGGTGCTGCTGCTCGGCGGCGCGATCGTGCTGTTCGCCCGCAAGCGCCGTGGCGGCAGCCAGAGCTGACGGTCCACCGGTAGTACGCACAGCGCCCCCCGGCCTCGAGTGGCCGGGGGGCGCCCTGCGTTGACGGCCGGGACTACTCCCAGCGGAAGAAGCGCGCGGCGGCGGCCAGGCCGACGACAGCCCAGCCGGCCAGGATCCCGAGGTCCGACCACGGCACCCCGGCGCCGGTCTGCAGGACGGACCGCAGGCCGTCCGAGAGCGCCGCGATCGGCAGAAGCTCCAGCACCGACTGCACGGCGGACGGGAACTTGGTCAGCGGCACGATCACCCCGCCCCCCAGCAGCAGCAGGATGAACACGAGGTTCGCGGCGGCCAGTGTCGCCTCGGCCCTGAGCGTGCCGGCCATCAGCAGGCCGAGCCCGGAGAAGGCGGCCGTGCCGAGGACCAGCAGCGCGGCCACCGAGAACGGGTCGCCGTGCGGGGACCAGCCGAGCGCCAGCGCGATCACCGACAGCAGCGCGACCTGCAGCGCCTCGGTGACCAGCACGCAGCCGGTCTTGGCGGTCAGCAGCGCCCAGCGCGGCAGCGGGCTCGCGCCGAGCCGCTTCAGCACGCCGTAGCGGCGCTCGAAGCCGGTGGCGATGGCCTGGCCGGTGAACGCGGTGGACATCACGGCGAGCGCCAGCAGACCGGGTGCCAGGAAGTCGACCCGCTTGCCGGGGCCCTCCACCGCGACGACGTCGACGGCGGAGAACAGCACCAGCAGGACGGTCGGGATGACGACCGTGAGCAGCAGCTGCTCGCCGTTGCGCAGCAGCATCCTGGTCTCGAACGCGGTCTGCGCGAGCAGCATCCGGCCGACGGGGGCCGCACCCGGCCTGGGGGAGTAGTCGGTCACGAGCGCAGGTCCCGTCCGGTCAGGTCGAGGAAGACGTCTTCGAGGCTGCGGCGCTGCACGGCGAGCCGCTCGGGGAGGATGCCGGAGGCCGCGCACCAGGAGGTGACGGCGGCCAGCAGCTGCGGGTCCACGGTCGCGGCCTCGACGCGGTAGCTGCCGGGGGCCGTCTCGGTGGCGGCCGTGCCCCCGGGCAGCTCCTTGAGCAGCGGGCCGAGGTCGAGTCCGGGCGGGCCGTCGAAGCGCAGCGCGTTCTCGGCGCCGCCGCGGCACAGCTCCTCGGGGGTGCCGGCGGCGATGACCCTGCCGCGGTCGACGACGGCGACGTGGTCGGCGAGCTGCTCGGCCTCGTCCATGTGGTGCGTGGTGACGACCACGGTGACGCCGTCCCGGCGCAGGTCGCGGACCAGCTCCCAGGTGGCGCGGCGGGCCTGCGGGTCGAGGCCGGCGGTGGGCTCGTCGAGGAAGACCAGCTCGGGGCGGCCGACCACGGCCATGGCGAGGGCGAGCCGCTGCTGCTGGCCGCCGGAGAGGCGCCGGTAGGTGGTGCGGCCGCAGGAGCCGAGGCCGAGCCGCTCGACCAGGGCGTCGACGTCCAGCGGGTGGGCGTGCAGCGTGGCGGTGTGCCGCAGCATCTCGACGGCGCGGGCGCCCGCGTACACCCCGCCGGACTGCAGCATGACCCCGATCCGCGGGCGCAGGGCGGCGTGCTGGGCGACCGGGTCGAGGCCGAGGACGCGGACGGTGCCGGCGTCGGGGCGGCGGTAGCCCTCGCAGGTCTCGATGGTGGTGGTCTTGCCGGCGCCGTTGGGGCCGAGGACGGCGGTGATCGCGCCGCGCTCGATGGTGAGGTCGAGGCCGTCCACCGCGGGCTTGTCACCGTAGTGCTTGACCAGCCCGGCGATCTGGACCGCGGGTTCGGAGTGCATACCGGCGAGTCTAAGAGGGCCTCACGCCGGGCCCCGCCGGGGCCTCGGTGATCGTTTCTGCAGGTCAGGTAAGCCTTACCTGCGTGACTGATGACACGGGTGAGGCCTGGATCACGGCTTGTCCTGTTGGAAGTAATTACGCAACACTGGTGTTGTGAAAAACATGCGCGAGCACGCCACGCACCAGGAGGCCGAGTCGGCCCCCGGCTGTGACGTGCCCGTGACGGCGGCCGAGGTGCTGCTGGAGGGCCACCGCGCCACGCGCGACCGGGTCGCCCGGTCGATCCTGGACCACGGCCCGTCCTCCGCCGCCGACCTCGCGACCCGGCTCGGCCTCACCGCCGCCGCCGTGCGCCGCCACCTCGACGGACTGGCCGCCGCGGGCCTGGTCGAGTCCCGCGACCAGCGGGTCTACGGCAGCCGCGGCCGGGGCCGTCCGGCCAAGGTCTTCGCCCTCACCGACGGTGGCCGGGACGCCTTCTACCAGGCGTACGACCAGCTCGCGGCCGACGCGCTGCGCTGGATCTCCGACTCGGTGGGCGGCGGCAAGGCGGGCGAGGAGGCGGTTGCCGCCTTCGCGCGCGCCCGCTTCGGCAAGCAGGGCCAGAAGTACCTGGAGACCCTGCGAACGGCCGAAGCCTCCGAGCGCACCGAGGCGCTCGCCCAGGCGCTGAGCGCGGACGGGTACGCTGCCACGGTGCGGCGGGTCCCGTCGGCCGCGGCGAAGGCCCCGGCGGGCGCCCAGCTCTGCCAGCACCACTGCCCGGTCGCGCACATCGCCGAGCAGTTCCCCCAGCTCTGCGAGGCGGAGACCGAGGTCTTCTCCCAGCTCCTGGGCACCCATGTGCAACGGCTGGCCACCATCGCCCACGGCGACGGGGTCTGCACCACCTATGTGCCGGCACCCGGTGCCGCATCGTCGTCCGCCGCGCGCAGCGCGCGGCCGGGTCCCGATGCAGTGCCGACTGCCGGTACGTCCACCGAAGATTCAGCGTCCGCGCGTTAGGAAGCTCGCATGACTGACACCGTTTCGCACCCCGAGCTCGAAGGCCTCGGCAATTACGAGTACGGCTGGGCCGACCCGGACACCGCCGGTGCCGCGGCCAAGCGCGGGCTCAGCGAGGACGTCGTCCGCGACATCTCGGCGAAGAAGAGCGAGTCCGAGTGGATGCTGAACCTGCGGCTCAAGGGCCTGAAGCTGTTCGGCAAGAAGCCCATGCCGACCTGGGGCTCCGACCTCTCCGGCATCGACTTCGACAACATCAAGTACTTCGTCCGCTCGACCGAGAAGCAGGCCGAGTCCTGGGAGGACCTGCCCGCGGACATCAAGGCCACCTACGACAAGCTGGGCATCCCGGAGGCCGAGAAGCAGCGCCTGGTCGCCGGTGTCGCCGCCCAGTACGAGTCCGAGGTCGTCTACCACCAGATCCGCGAGGACCTGGAGGAGCAGGGCGTCATCTTCCTGGACACCGACACCGCGCTGCGCGAGCACCCGGAGATCTTCAAGGAGTACTTCGGCACCGTCATCCCGGCCGGCGACAACAAGTTCGCCGCGCTGAACACGGCGGTGTGGTCCGGCGGCTCGTTCATCTACGTGCCGAAGGGCGTGCACGTCGACATCCCGCTGCAGGCCTACTTCCGGATCAACACCGAGAACATGGGCCAGTTCGAGCGGACGCTGATCATCGTCGACGAGGACGCCTACGTCCACTACGTCGAGGGCTGCACCGCGCCGATCTACTCCTCCGACTCGCTGCACTCGGCGGTCGTCGAGATCATCGTCAAGAAGGGCGGCCGCTGCCGCTACACGACCATCCAGAACTGGTCGAACAACGTCTACAACCTGGTCACCAAGCGCGCCGTGGCGTACGAGGGCGCGACCATGGAGTGGGTCGACGGCAACATCGGCTCCAAGGTCACCATGAAGTACCCGGCCGTCTACCTGATGGGCGAGCACGCCAAGGGCGAGACCCTGTCGATCGCCTTCGCGGGCGAGGGCCAGCACCAGGACGCCGGCGCCAAGATGGTGCACATGGCGCCGAACACCTCCTCCAACATCGTCTCCAAGTCGGTGGCGCGCGGCGGCGGCCGGACCTCCTACCGCGGTCTGATCGAGATCGGCGAGGGCTCGCACGGCGCCAAGTCCAACGTCCTGTGCGACGCGCTGCTGGTCGACACCATCTCCCGCTCGGACACCTACCCGTACGTGGACGTCCGCGAGGACGACGTGTCCATGGGCCACGAGGCGACCGTCTCCAAGGTCAGCGAGGACCAGCTGTTCTACCTGATGAGCCGGGGCATGACCGAGTTCGAGGCGATGGCGATGATCGTGCGCGGCTTCGTCGAGCCGATCGCGCGCGAGCTGCCGATGGAGTACGCGCTGGAGCTCAACCGGCTGATCGAGCTGCAGATGGAGGGCGCGGTCGGCTGACCCCCGGCCGAGCACCCGCCATCCATTGAATTCCGAGGAAGAGAGCACAACGAACAGCCATGGCTGAGCAGAACACCACCGGCTCCACCACCGCCGGTTCGATCGAGGTCGGCACCGCCGGTGCGGGCGCGCAGCTCGCCGGCCCCGGCACCGGCCGGGCCACGGTCCAGCAGCCGATCGACGCGCGCGTCGCGGTCAAGCCGTCCTTCGACGTGAACGACTTCCCGGTGCCGACCGGCCGCGAGGAGGACTGGCGGTTCACGCCGATGCACCGCCTCGGCGGCCTGCACGACGGCGCCGCCGCCGCCGCCGCCGAGCGGGGCGAGGACAAGGTCGAGTTCGCGCTGCCCGAGGGCGTCACCGCCGAGACCGTCGGCCGCGACGACGCCCGCCTGGGCAAGGCCGGCAAGCCGGTCGACCGGGTCGCCGCCCAGGCGTTCAGCGCCTTCGAGCAGGCCCTGGTCGTCACCGTGCCCAAGGACGCGGTGCTCACCGAGCCGGTCCGGATCGACGTGCGCGCCGAGGGCGGGGTCCGCTTCGCCCACGTGGTGATCGACGTCAAGCCGTTCGCCGAGGCCGTCGTGGTGCTCAACCACGTCGGCACCGGCACCCGCGCCGCCAACGTCGAGCTCCTGGTCGGCGACGGCGCGAAGCTCACCTTCGTCTCCGTCCAGGACTGGGACCGCGACGCCGTCCACGCCGCGCAGCACAATGCGCTGGTCGGCCGCGACGCCTCGTTCAAGTCCGTCGTCGTCACCTTCGGCGGCGACCTGGTCCGCCTCCACCCGCGGGTCAACTACGCCGGCCCCGGCGGCGAGGCCGAGCTGTTCGGCCTCTACTTCGCCGACGCCGGCCAGCACCTCGAGCACCGCCTGGTCATCGACCACGACACGCCGCACTGCCGGTCCAACGTGGCCTACAAGGGCGCGCTGCAGGGCAAGGACGCCCACGCGGTCTGGGTCGGCGACGTGCTGATCCGCGCCGCCGCCCTCGGCACCGACACCTACGAGCTCAACCGCAACCTGGTGCTCACCGACGGCGCCCGGGTCGACTCGATCCCGAACCTGGAGATCGAGACCGGCGAGATCGTCGGCGCCGGCCACGCCTCCGCCACCGGCCGCTTCGACGACGAGCAGCTGTTCTACCTGCAGGCCCGCGGCATCCCCGCGGACGAGGCCCGCCGCCTGGTCGTGCGCGGCTTCTTCGCCGAGCTGCTCCAGCAGATCGGCGTGGCCGAGGTCCAGGACCAGCTCATGGAGAAGATCGAGGCCGAGCTGGAAGCGGCGGTCTGACCCCGATGACCTACCTCCGTGCCTGCGCGCTGAGCGACCTCCAGGAGGACGTCCCCAAGCGCGTCGACCTCAACGGCGTGCCGGTCTCCGTGGTCCGCACCGACGAGGGGGTGTTCGCGATCAACGACACCTGCTCGCACGCGAACGTCTCGCTCTCCGAGGGCGAGGTCGAGGACTGCATGATCGAGTGCTGGCTGCACGGCTCCAGCTTCGACCTGCGCACCGGCAAGCCCTCCGGCCTGCCCGCCACCAAGCCGGTCGCTGTCTACCCCGTAAAGATCGAAGGGGACGATGTGCTCGTCTCCGTCAACCAGGAGTCCTGAGTACACATGGCAACCCTTGAAATCCGCGACCTGCACGTCTCCGTCGACGCCGAGAACGGCCCGCGCGAGATCCTGAAGGGCGTCGACCTGACCGTGAAGCAGGGCGAGACCCACGCCATCATGGGTCCGAACGGCTCCGGCAAGTCCACCCTGGCCTACTCGCTGGCCGGCCACCCCAAGTACACCGTCACCGGCGGCTCCGTGCTGCTGGACGGCGAGGACGTCCTGGAGATGTCCGTCGACGAGCGCGCCAAGGCCGGCGTGTTCCTCGCCATGCAGTACCCGGTCGAGGTCCCGGGCGTCTCGGTGAGCAACTTCCTGCGCACCGCCGCCACCGCGGTCCGCGGCGAGGCCCCGAAGCTGCGCTTGTGGGTCAAGGAGGTCAAGGAGGCGATGGCCGCCCTCCAGATGGACCCGGCCTTCGCCGAGCGCAACGTCAACGAGGGCTTCTCCGGCGGTGAGAAGAAGCGCCACGAGATCCTCCAGCTGGAGCTCCTCAAGCCGAAGATCGCGATCCTCGACGAGACCGACTCCGGCCTGGACGTCGACGCGCTGCGGATCGTCTCCGAGGGCATCAACCGGGTCCGCGCGACCGGCGAGGTCGGCACCCTCCTGGTGACCCACTACACCCGCATCCTGCGGTACATCAAGCCCGACTACGTCCACGTGTTCGCGGGCGGCCGCATCGTCGAGTCCGGCGGCGCCGAGCTCGCCGACAAGCTGGAGAACGAGGGCTACGAGACGTACGTGAAGGGTGGCGCTTCCGAGTGACCCATACGCTGACCGGTCTGCTCGACACCGACGCGATCCGCAAGGACTTCCCGGTCCTGCAGCGCGTGCTGCACGAGGACAAGCCGCTGGTCTACCTGGACAACGCGGCGACCTCGCAGAAGCCGCGCCAGGTGCTCGAAGCCCTGAACGCCTACTACGAGCGGCACAACGCCAACGTCCACCGCGGCGTGCACGTGCTCGCCGAGGAGGCCACGGCCCTGTACGAGGGCGCGCGCGACAAGGTCGCGGCGTTCGTCAACGCGCCGAGCCGCAACGAGGTGATCTTCACCAAGAACGCCTCGGAGTCGCTCAACCTCGTCGCCAACATGCTCGGCTGGGCCGACGAGCCGTACCGGGTGGACGCCGACTCCGAGATCGTCATCACGGAGATGGAGCACCACTCCAACATCGTCCCGTGGCAGCTGCTCTCGCAGCGCACCGGCGCGAAGCTCAAGTGGTTCGGGCTGACCGACGAGGGCCGGCTCGACCTGTCGAACATCGACGAGCTGATCACCGAGAAGACCAAGGTGGTCTCCTTCACCCTGGTCTCCAACCTGCTCGGCACCGTCAACCCGGTCGAGACGATCGTGCGCAAGGCCCAGTCGGTCGGCGCGCTGGTCCTCATCGACGCCTCGCAGGCCGCGCCGCACATGGTGCTGGACGTGCAGGCGCTGGAGGCCGACTTCGTCGCCTTCACCGGCCACAAGATGCTGGCCCCGACCGGCATCGGCGTGCTCTGGGGCCGCCAGGAGCTGCTGGAGGACCTCCCGCCGTTCCTCGGCGGCGGCGAGATGATCGAGACCGTCACCATGGGCTCGTCCACCTACGCCCCGGCGCCGCACAAGTTCGAGGCCGGCACCCCGCCGATCGCCCAGGCGGTCGGGCTCGGCGCGGCCATCGACTACCTGTCGTCGATCGGCATGGACAAGATCGCCGCGCACGAGCACGCCATCACCGAGTACGCGGTGGAGCGCCTGCTGGAGGTCCCCGACCTGCGGATCATCGGCCCGCGCACGGCCGTGGACCGCGGTGCCGCGATCTCCTTCACCCTCGGCGACATCCACCCGCACGATGTGGGTCAGGTGCTGGACGAGCAGGGCATCGCCGTGCGCGTCGGCCACCACTGCGCGCGGCCGGTGTGCCTGCGGTACGGAATTCCGGCGACCACGCGGGCGTCGTTCTATCTGTACTCGACGCCGGGCGAGGTCGACGCGCTGATCGACGGCCTGCACCACGTCCGGAACTTCTTCGGCTGACGGGACAGGCGCAGGACATGAAGCTCGACTCGATGTACCAGGACATCATCCTGGACCACTACCGCAACCCCCACGGCAAGGGGCTGCGGGACGGCGACGCCGAGGTGCACCACGTCAACCCGACCTGCGGCGACGAGATCACCCTTCGGGTGAAGCTCGACGGCGCGAAGGTCGTGGACGTGTCCTACGAGTCCCAGGGCTGTTCGATCAGCCAGGCCAGCGCCTCGGTGCTGAACGACCTGGTGGTCGGCAAGACCGTGGGCGAGGCGCAGGCCGTCCAGGAGGCCTTCCTGGAGCTGATGCAGAGCAAGGGCCAGGGCGAGGGCGACGAGGAGGTGCTGGAGGACGCGGTCGCGTTCGCCGGCGTCTCCAAGTACCCGGCCCGCGTCAAGTGCGCCCTGCTGAGCTGGATGGCCTGGAAGGACGCCACCGCCAAGGCGCTCGCCCAGCACCCCGCCGTGAACGACTGACCCGAGCAGAGGAGGACCAACCATGAGTGACGAGAGCACCACCACCGCCGACGCCACGGCCTCCGCTGCGGACACCGCCGCGGGGGAGCAGCCGACCGGCCTGATCGTCGGCACCACCGCCGGCACCGTCTCCGTCGAGGACCTGACCGAGGCCCTGATGGACGTCGTCGACCCCGAACTGGGCATCGACGTCGTCAACCTGGGCCTGATCTACGGCATCCACATCGACGAGTCCGACGTGGCCACCATCGACATGACGCTCACCTCGGCGGCCTGCCCGCTGACCGACGTCATCGAGGACCAGGCCAAGACCGCCACCGACGGCCTGGTGCAGGACCTGCGGATCAACTGGGTCTGGATGCCGCCGTGGGGCCCGGACAAGATCACCGACGACGGCCGCGACCAGCTGCGCGCGCTCGGCTTCAACGTCTGAGGTCGCTGGTCGATCGTCGTTCCGCTGCCGCGCGAACCCCCGGGGTT
>NZ_JBHWGV010000066.1:0-31354 GCF_042732955.1 Kitasatospora sp. NPDC059747
ACGGACGCTTCCTTCGAGCCGCCTTCCAGCGGGCCCTCCGGGCGCTTCGTTCTTTCGTGTTTCCAGCTTATCAGATGTTTTCCGCTCCGTTTTCCCGGAGTTTCTTTCATCCAATCGGCTTTTGCCTTTCGGCGCTCCCGAACTCTACCAGAGTTTCTCGGGCCGTTTTCCTCGGTCCTTCTCGAATTCGAATTCGAGGGCTTCCTTGGGGCCGTCCCGTGGGGCAACCCGGAGAACATTACGCACCGGGCCGCCCCACGTCAAACCAGCCTCAGGGGGCTCAGACCTCGACGACGACCGGCAGGATCATCGGCCGGCGGCGGTAGTTGTCCGCCACCCACTTGCCGATGGTGCGGCGGACGAGCTGCTGCACCTGGCGGGGTTCGATCACGCCGTCGCTCGCCGAGCGGTCCAGGGCCTCCTGGAGCTTGGCGACGACCGGCCCGAACGCGTTGTCCTCGATGCCGGAGCCGCGGGCCTGGATGGTCGGGCCGCCCACGATCTTGCCGTTGGCCGAGTCGACGGCGACGAAGACCGAGATGAAGCCCTCCTCGCCGAGGATCTTGCGGTCCTTGAGCGAGGCCTCGGTGATGTCGCCCACCGAGGCGCCGTCCACGTAGACGTACCCGGCCTGCACCTTGCCGACGATCCGGGCGACGCCGTTCTCCAGGTCGACGCAGACGCCGTCCTCGGCGATGACCACGCGGTTGCGCGGCACGCCGGTGGCGATGCCCAGGTCGGCGGCCGCCCGCAGGTGGCGCCACTCGCCGTGGACCGGCATCAGGTTGCGCGGCTTGCAGATGTTGAAGAAGTACAGCAGCTCGCCGGCCGAGGCGTGGCCGGAGACGTGCACCTTGGCGTTGCCCTTGTGCACGACCTTGGCGCCCCAGCGGGTCAGGCCGTTGATCACGCGGTAGACGGCGTTCTCGTTGCCCGGGATGAGCGACGAGGCCAGGACGACGGTGTCGCCCTCGACGATGCGGATCTGGTGGTCGCGGTTGGCCATCCGGGACAGCGCGGCCATCGGCTCGCCCTGCGAGCCGGTGCAGATCAGCACGACCTCCTTGTCCGGCAGGTCGTCGAGCTGCTTGACGTCGACGACCATGTTGCCGGGGACCTTGAGGTACCCGAGGTCGCGGGCGATGCCCATGTTGCGGACCATCGAGCGGCCGACGAAGGCCACCTTGCGCTTGTACTCGTGCGCGGCGTCCAGCACCTGCTGGATGCGGTGCACGTGGCTCGCGAAGGAGGCGACGATGATGCGCTTGTCGGCGTTCGCGAAGACGTTGCGCAGGGCGGCCGAGATGTCCCGCTCGTGCGGGATGAAGCCGGGGACCTCGGCGTTGGTGGAGTCCACCAGCAGCAGGTCCATGCCCTCCTCCGCCAGCTTGGCGAAGGTCGGCAGGTCGGTCAGGCGGCCGTCGAGCGGCAGCTGGTCCATCTTGAAGTCGCCGGTGGCGACGACCATGCCGGCCGGGGTGCGCACGGCCACCGCGAGGGCGTCCGGGATGGAGTGGTTGACGGCGATGAACTCGCAGTCGAAGGGGCCGATGCGCTCGCGCTCGCCCTCCTTGACCTCCAGCACGTACGGCCGGATGCGGTGCTCGGCGAGCTTTGCCTCGATCAGGGCGAGGGTGAGCTTGGAGCCGATCAGCGGGATGTCCGGGTTCTCCCGGAGCAGGAAGGGGACGGCGCCGATGTGGTCCTCGTGCCCGTGGGTGAGGACGATGCCGTCGACCTTGTCGAGCCGGTCCCGGATGTAGCTGAAGTCCGGGAGGATCAGGTCCACGCCGGGCTGCTCGTCCTCGGGGAAGAGGACGCCGCAGTCGACGATCAGGATGCGGTCCCCGAATTCGAGGACCGTCATGTTGCGGCCGATCTCGCCGAGGCCGCCGAGCGGAGTGATACGGAGGGCGCCCTCCTTCAGGGCGGGCGGGGCGCCGAGTTCGGGGTGCGGGTGACTCAAAAGACTCTCCTCACGACGCACGCCATATGCCCGGGGTCCTCCCCCGGAGACATATGGCGTGCGTACTCAGTGTCGTGTGTTCCTACTGGGTCTGTGCTCTCGCGCCTTCGGTCCGGTCCAGCGGCGGTCCCGTGAGGGTCCGGCGAGCCGGGGCGCGCACGTCTTTGTCTGCTACAGGTGTACCCCGCCTGCGGCGAGATCCTTCTTCAATTGCGCGATCTCCTCGGGCGTCGCGCCGATCAGCGGCAGCCGCAGCGGGCCGGCGGGCAGGCCCTGGAGGCCCAGCGCGGCCTTGGTGAGGATGACGCCCTGGGTGCGGAACATACCGCTGAAGACCGGGAGCAGACCCTGGTGGATCGCCGTGGCCTTGGCCACATCGCCGGTCAGGTACGCGTCGATCATCGCACGCAGTTCGCCGGACACCACGTGCCCGACGACGCTCACCACGCCGGCGGCGCCGACCGACAGCAGCGGCAGGTTGAGGATGTCGTCGCCGGAGTACCAGGCGAGGTCCGAGCGGGCGATGGCCCAGGCGGCGGCGCCGAGGTCGCCCTTGGCGTCCTTGTTGGCGACGATCCGCGGGTGCTCGCCGAGGCGCACCAGCGTCTCGTGGCCCAGGGCCACCCCGCTGCGGCCCGGGATGTCGTACAGCATGACCGGCAGCCCGGTGGCATCGGCGATGTGCACGGCGTGCCGGTACAGGCCCTCCTGCGGGGGCTTGCTGTAGTACGGCGTGACGACGAGCAGGCCGTGCGCTCCGGCCGACTCGGCCTGACGGGCCAGTTCGGCGCTGTGGTGGGTGTCGTTGGTGCCGACGCCGGCGACGACGTGGGCGCGGTCCCCCACCGCCTCGACCACGGCACGGACGAGCTGGGCCTTCTCGGCGTCGCTGGTGGTCGGGGACTCACCGGTGGTGCCGTTGACGACGAGGCCGTCGTTGCCGGAGTCGACGAGGTGCGTGGCGAGGCGCTGGGCGCCGTCGAGGTCGAGTCCGCCGTCGGCGGTGAACGGGGTGACCATCGCGGTCAGGACCCGGCCGAACGGCGTCTGGGGGGTGGAGGTCGGAGCCATGCGTCCAAAGCTACTCGTAGGCGGTGGGGCGGCTACCACACCGGTCCAGGGTTCGGACAGGTGTCCGGCGGCGCTGGGCGGCCGGAACGGGCGGCGACACGGCGGTGACATGGGATTCCGGTGCTGCGTGCTCGGGGGTTCAGGCAGCACCGGAATCCGTGTTCACGAATGTAGGGAGCGGCCAGAAAAGCCGCAATCCAGACATGCCCGACACTCTGCCCATATGCTCATCGCCGCAGGTCAGGGCGCGACCCGGCCGTGCTTCTCGAAGGCCGCATGGGTGAGCGGCATGAGCTGCGCCCACTGCGCCTCCATCCGCTCGGCGACCATCTCGATCTCGCGCTGCGGGAAGGACGGCACGGCCGAGTTCTCCCGCTTGGTGCGCAGCGACAGGAAGTGCATCAGCGAACGGGAGTTGCAGGTCGCGTACATCGAGGAGAACAGGCCGACCGGCAGCACCGCGCGGGCCACCTCGCGGGCCACGCCGGCCGCCAGCATCTCCTGGTAGCGGTCGTAGGCCTCCCGGTAGGCCGCCTCCATCGACTCGGTGACGGTCTTGTGCTGCTCCGGGGTGCCCTCGACGAACTCGTAGCGGCCGGGGCGGCCCTGCTGGACGAGCTTGCGCTCCTCGGCGGGGACGTAGAAGACCGGCTCCAGCTCGCGGTAGCGGCCGGACTCCTCGTTGTAGGACCAGCCGCTGCGGTGGCGGTGGAACTCGCGGAAGACGAAGATCGGCGCGCTGATGAAGAAGGTCATCGAGTTGTGCTCGAACGGCGTGCCGTGCCGGTCGCGCATCAGGAAGTTGATCAGGCCCTTCGACTTCTCCGGGTCCTGCTGGAGCGCCTCCAGGGACTGCTCCCCCGCGGTCGAGACACGGGCCGCCCAGATGACGTCCGAGTCGGCGGCGGCGCTGCGGACCAGCTCCACCGTGACGTCGCTGCGGAACCGGGGGGCCGTCGTTTCGTCGCTCACGCGTTGCTCCTCGCGGGTTCGGTGCTGTCGTGCCGGTCCTGCTGGTGGTGCAGCCGGATGGCGTGCTGCATGGTCTTGCGGGCGCGCGGGGTGTCCCCGGCGTCGGCGTACGCCACCGCCAACCGGAACCAGACCCGCCAGTCGCCCGGCGCGGCCTCGGCCTCGGCCTGGCGGCGGGCGAACACCGCGTCGGCCGAGGCGCGGTCGATCCGGCCGCCCTTGGTGCGCTCCAGCTCGTCCACCGGCAGGCCGCCCTCGGCCTCCAGCTCGCGGGCGAGCCGCTCGCTGTCCCGGCCGAAGCGGACGGTCTGGCACAGGAACCAGACGCCGATCACCGGGATGACGAAGGCGCACAGCCCGATGCCGATGCCGAGCGGCTTGCCGGTGGCGACCAGCTGGACGCCCTCGCCGATGCAGATCAGCGCGACCAGCAGCAGCACGCCGGCGAGGACGAAGAAGCCGGTACGCGAGGTCATCGCACACTCCCGGGGGTCGGCACGGTCACAGGTCCAGGAAGTGTTCGAGGCCGAAGGTCAGCCCCGGGTGGTCGGCCACCTGGCGGGCGCCCAGCAGGATGCCCGGCATGAAGCTGCTGTGGTGCAGCGAGTCGTGCCGGATGGTGAGCGTCTCGCCGGTGTCGCCGAACATCACCTGCTGGTGGGCGAGCAGGCCGCGCAGCCGGACGGCGTGCACCGGCACCCCGTCGACGTCGGCACCGCGCGCGCCGGGCAGGCTGTGGGTGGTCGGGTCCTGCTGCGGCGGGCGGCCGGCCTCGGCGCGGGCGGCGGCGATCAGCTGGGCGGTGCGGGTCGCGGTGCCGCTGGGCGCGTCGGCCTTGCGGTCGTGGTGCAGCTCGACGACCTCGACGGACTCGAAGTAGCGGGCCGCCGTCTGGGCGAACTTCATGCCGAGGATCGCGCCGATGGAGAAGTTCGGCGCGATCAGCAGGCCGAGCTCCGGGGCGTCGGCCAGCCAGCCGCGGACGGTGGCGAGGCGCTCCTCGGTCCAGCCGGTGGTGCCGGTGACCACGTGGATGCCGTGGTGCAGGCAGAAGTCGAGGTTGCCCATCACCGAGTCGGGGTGGGTCAGTTCGACCGCCACCTGGGCTCCCGCCCCGGTCAGCTCCTCCAGCTCGGAGTCGCGCCCGAGCGCGGCCACCAGCTCAAGGTCCGGCGCGGCCTCGACGGCCTTGACGGCCTCGGAGCCGATCCGGCCCTTGGCGCCGATCACGGCGACACGCAGCGTCATAGCGAAGTTCCTCTCACACCAGCCGGTCTCAGACCAGCAGATCGGCGAGCTTGGCGGCCCGCTTGTCGTTGACCGGGCCGATCAGCGCCAGCGACGGCCGGTACGCGCCCAGCACATCACGGGCGACGGCCTGGACGTCGTCCAGGGTCACCGCGGCGATCCGCGCCAGCATGTCGTCCACCGACAGGTGGTGGCCGTAGCTGAGCTCGGCCTTGCCGATCCGGTTCATCAGCGAGCCGGTGTCCTCCATGCCGAGCACGGTGGAGCCGGAGATCTGGCCGATCGCGCGCTGCAGCTCCTCCTCGGTGATGCCCTCGGCGACCACCTTGGCCAGCTCGGCGCGGCAGATCCGCAGCACCTCCTCGACCCGCTTGGGCTGGCAGCCGGCGTAGATGCCGAACAGGCCGCTGTCCGCGTAGGACGAGGAGTAGGAGTACACCGAGTACGCGAGCCCGCGCTTCTCCCGGACCTCCTGGAACAGCCGGGAGCTCATCCCGCCGCCCAGGGCCGCGTTGAGCACGCCCATCGCCCAGCGGCGCTCGTCGTGCCGCGGCACCCCGGGCACGCCCAGCACCAGGTGGGCCTGCTCGGTGGAGCGGTTGAGCACCTCGACCCGGCCGGCCGTGCGCAGCGCCTTGACGCCGCGCCGGGCCTCGGCGGGAGCGGCGGCGGAGGCCGCGAGCACCGGCGCGAAGGCCTCCTCGACCTGCTTGACCACCTTGCGGTGGTCGAGGTTGCCGGCCGCGGCGACGACGAGGTTCTCGGGCCGGTAGCGGCGGCGGTAGAAGCCGGCGACCTGGTCCCGGGTGAGCGTCCTGATCGTCTCCTGGGTGCCGAGGATCGGGCGGCCGAGCGGGCCGCTGCCGAAGATCACCTTGGCGAACAGGTCGTGGACGACGTCGCCCGGGTCGTCCTCGGCCATCGCCATCTCTTCGAGGATGACGCCGCGCTCGGCCTCGACGTCCTCGGCGCGGATGAGCGAGCCGGTGAGCATGTCGCAGACCACGTCGATGGCGAGCGGCAGGTCGGTGTCGAGGACCCGGGCGTAGTAGCAGGTGTTCTCCTTCGCGGTGAAGGCGTTCATCTCGCCGCCGACCGCGTCCAGGGCGGCCGAGATGTCCAGCGCGCTGCGCCGCTCGGTGCCCTTGAAGAGCAGGTGCTCCAGGTAGTGGGTGGCGCCGTTGAGCTGCGGGGTCTCGTCCCGCGAGCCGACGCCGACCCAGATGCCGAAGGTGGCGGAGCGCACCGTCGGCAGGGTCTCGGTGACGACCCGCAGGCCGCCGGGGAGCACGGTGCGGCGCACGGTGCCGGCGCCGTCGGCGCCCTTGAGCAGGGTCCGGGTGGTGCCGGGGCGCTGCTTCGCGGCCGGGGCCTGGGCCACGGGGGGTACCTCCAGAGGAAACGCGCGGCCTGAGGACACGCGTACGAACGCGGGGGACAACAGGGTGCGGCCCGCACGCCGGGAGGCGTACGGGCCGCAAGGGGTCAGCTAGCGGCGCTTCACTCGGAAGCGGCCTCGCCGGCCTCCTCGCCCTCGATGACCGGGATCAGGGAGAGCTTGCCGCGCGGGTCGATCTCGGCGATCTCGACCTGCACCTTGGCGCCGACGCCGAGCACGTCCTCGACGTTCTCCACGCGCTTGCCACCGGCGAGCTTGCGGATCTGCGAGATGTGCAGCAGGCCGTCCTTGCCCGGCATGAGCGACACGAACGCACCGAAGGTCGTGGTCTTGACCACGGTGCCCAGGTAGCGCTCGCCGACCTCCGGCATGGTCGGGTTGGCGATCTGGTTGATCGTGGTGCGGGCGGCCTCGGCGGCCGGGCCGTCGGCGGCACCGATGTAGATGGTGCCGTCGTCCTCGATCGTGATCTCGGCGCCGGTGTCCTCCTGGATCTGGTTGATCATCTTGCCCTTGGGGCCGATGACCTCGCCGATCTTGTCCACCGGGATCTTGATGGTGATGATGCGCGGCGCGTTCGGGGACATCTCGTCCGGGGAGTCGATGGCCTCGTTCATCACGTCGAGGATGTGCAGGCGGGCGTCGCGGGCCTGCTTCAGGGCGGCGGCCAGGACCGACGCCGGGATGCCGTTCAGCTTGGTGTCGAGCTGGAGGGCGGTGATGAAGTTGCGGGTACCGGCGACCTTGAAGTCCATGTCGCCGTACGCGTCCTCGGCACCGAGGATGTCGGTCAGCGCGACGTAGTGGGTCTCACCGTCGATCTCCTGGGAGATCAGGCCCATGGCGATGCCGGCGACGGCGGCCTTCAGCGGCACACCGGCGTTCAGCAGCGACATGGTGGAGGCGCAGACCGAGCCCATCGAGGTGGAGCCGTTGGAGCCGAGCGCCTCGGAGACCTGGCGGATGGCGTACGGGAACTCCTCGCGGGTGGGGAGCACCGGCAGGATGGCCCGCTCGGCCAGGGCGCCGTGGCCGATCTCGCGGCGCTTGGGCGAGCCCACGCGGCCGGTCTCGCCGACCGAGTACGGCGGGAAGTTGTAGTTGTGCATGTAGCGGCGACGCGTCTCCGGGGAGAGCGTGTCGAGCTGCTGCTCCATGCGGAGCATGTTCAGCGTGGTGACGCCCAGGATCTGGGTCTCGCCGCGCTCGAACAGGGCGGAGCCGTGGACGCGCGGGATGGCCTCGACCTCGGCGGCCAGGGTGCGGATGTCGGTGACACCGCGGCCGTCGATGCGGACCTTGTCCTTGATGACGCGCTCGCGGACGATCTTCTTGGTCAGCGCGTTGTAGGCGGCGCTGATCTCCTTCTCGCGGCCCTCGAACTCGGGGAGCAGCTTCTCGGCGGCGAGCGCCTTGACGCGGTCGAGCTCGTTGTTGCGCTCCTGCTTGCCCGCGATGGTGAGGGCCTGGGCCAGCTCGTCCTTGACGGCGGCGGTCAGCGCGGCGAGGACGTCGTCCTGGTAGTCCAGGAAGACCGGGAACTCGCCGGTGGGCTTGGCGGCCTGGGCGGCCAGCTGGGCCTGGGCGGCGCACAGGACCTTGATGAACGGCTTGGCGGCGTCCAGACCGGAGGCGACGACCTCCTCGGTCGGGGCCTCGGCGCCGCCCTCGACCAGCTTGATGGTCTTGTCGGTGGCCTCGGCCTCGACCATCATGATCGCGACGTCGCCGTCCGGCAGGACGCGACCGGCGACGACCATGTCGAAGACGGCCGACTCCAGCTCGCTGTGGGTCGGGAAGGCCACCCACTGGCCGTTGATCAGCGCGACGCGCACGCCGCCGATGGGGCCGGAGAACGGCAGGCCGGCCAGCTGGGTGGAGGCGGAGGCGGCGTTGATCGCGACCACGTCGTACAGGTGGTCGGGGTTGAGCGCCATCACGGTGACGACGACCTGGACCTCGTTGCGCAGGCCCTTGACGAAGGACGGGCGCAGCGGGCGGTCGATCAGGCGGCAGGTGAGGATCGCGTCCTCGGAGGGCCGGCCCTCGCGACGGAAGAACGAGCCGGGGATGCGGCCCGCGGCGTACATCCGCTCCTCGACGTCCACGGTCAGCGGGAAGAAGTCGAAGTGCTCCTTCGGCTGCTTGGACGCGCTGGTGGCCGACAGCACCATGGTGTCGTCGTCCAGGTAGGCCACGGCGGAGCCGGCGGCCTGACGGGCCAGGCGGCCGGTCTCGAAGCGGATGGTACGGGTGCCGAAGGAGCCGTTGTCGATGACGGCCTCGGCGTAGAACACGTTCTCTTCCACCTGGAAGATCTCCTCTTTCGTACGTCTCCGGGAGAGCGTCCCCGCGTCCTGCCTGCCGGTGGGCCCTGTGCCCTCCTGTCAGGAGGGGCGGCAGTCGGGCCGGTCTTCGATCGAAGCCTCCGGCGGGTCCCGCTCGACTGCGGGGCTTCCGGGGGCCACTACCGAGGACCGGCGCCTCACGGCTGCCGGGCCGCGCGGGCGGTCCGCGTCTGGACGCTCTCTCGGATGCGGGCGGCTTCCGTTTGAAGCCTTCGGCCCGCGGGGGGTTGGGGTCCTTCTGCCTGGATGGCGTCTCGTGCGCCATCACCCGGCATGCCCACAACCCTACGGTGCAATCCTCGGCCACCTGGGGAGGTGCGCGCGAGTTGTTATGTCCGGGCGCCGCGGCCGAACGACCGCGGCATACGCGCGAGGGGCGGCTCCCCGGTGTGGGGAGCCGCCCCGAGCGGCGGTCTTAGCGGGCGCCGCCGGCGGCACCGCGACGGATGCCCAGGCGGTCGACGAGCGTACGGAAGCGCTCGATGTCCTTCTTGGCCAGGTACTGCAGCAGGCGGCGGCGCTGGCCGACCAGGATGAGCAGGCCACGGCGCGAGTGGTGGTCGTGCTTGTGGGTCTTGAGGTGCTCGGTCAGGTCCGAGATGCGGCGGGAGAGCATGGCCACCTGAACCTCGGGGGAGCCGGTGTCGCCCTCCTTCTGGCCGAACTCGGCGATGATCTGCTTCTTGATGTCAGAGGCGAGAGCCACTGCAACTCCTTAACGAGGTGAACCGAGCGGTCCTGGTCTACGGCACAGGACTCATCGAGAACTCGGTGTCGTAACGCGGGCGCCGGCCGCTTCCTCCGCACCCTGGGGGCGGACACACGGCTGCGCTCGAAGGCCAAGCGTACCAGCGCCGCCCACGCGGGCGGCCGGCGGGGCCGGGGCGGGTCAGCCGGTGGCCCCGCGCACCAGGCGGTAGACGTCGAGGACGGCGAGCGCGAGCGGGACGAGGGAGAGCAGGGCGAGGCCGTCGACGAGGTCGAGGACGCGCCCCCAGAAGGGGGAGACGCCGAGCCGGGGCACGACGAGCGCGGTCGCGGTGAGCACGGCGGCGCCGAGGGCGACGGCGGCGGTCAGCCAGACGGTGCGCAGGTCGGCGTCGGCGGGGGCGGCGCCCTCGGCGAACTGCCGGGCGTGCAGCGACAGGCCCGCGATCAGCAGGGCGAGGCCGAGCAGGCCGGCCGAGGTGAGCGCGAGGACCTGGGCGGTGTAGCGGAACAGCCGGGCGCGGAGCAGGACGGCGAGGCCGAGCGCGAGCGCGAGCAGTTCGGGGAAGGCCGCGTCGGTGAAGCCGAGCAGCGCGCAGGCGCCGGCGACGACCGCGGCGCAGCCGCCGACCAGGCCGACGAGGACCTCGTGGCCGCGCCGGGCCTGCCGGGCGATGCGCTCGTACCGGACGGTCTCGGCCCGGTCCTCGTCGTCCGCCTCGCCGCCGCGGGCCTGGCCGGGGGCGGCGTAGCCGACGGGCAGGCGGGCGGAGCGGGCGGCGAGGCCGGGCAGGAAGCCGATGGCGGCGACGGCGGCCACGCCGGTGACGGCGGCGATGCGGTGGGCCGGGGTGCCGGGCAGCAGCACGGCGGCGAAGGCGGCGAGGGCGCCCGCGGCGGCGGCGAGGGCGGCGGCGACGAACACCGCGTCGCGTTCGGGGAGCAGCGCGGCCAGCAGGACGGCGGTGACGAGGACGGCGACGCAGCCGGCCAGGAAGTGCAGCCGGCCGGGGCCGTCCCCGGGCCGGGCGGCGGCGAGCAGGCCGGTCCCGGCGATCAGGGCGTGCGGCAGCGCGCCGAGGCCGAGCGCGACCGCCGCCGGGGCGTCCCCGTAGACCCGGGCGCGGACGCCGGCCAGGGCGGTGAGGACGACGGCGGTGACGCCGGCGAGGACGCCGGGCAGGCCGTGCGCGTCGTGGTGCGGGCCGGCGGACCACAGGGCGAGGCCGAGCAGCGCGAGCAGGACGGTGGCGCCGGTGAGGCCGGAGGCCCGGGTGAGTTCGGGGCTCCAGAAGCGGTGGTCGGCCGGGACGGCGCCCGCGATGGCGTCGGCGACGTCGTCGTAGACGGCCGGCGGGAGGGACTCGGCGAACGGGCGCAGCGTGAGCAGGTCGCCGTCGCGGACCTGCTGGGCGGCCAGTGACAGGCCGCCGTCGAGGACGGTGCCGTCCCGGCGGACCAGGTGGAAGCCGGTGGGGACGCCGTCGGGCTGGGTGGCGCGGGCCAGGCGCAGGACGTCGGGGTAGAGGTCGGCGAGGGGGAGGTCCTCCGGCAGGGCGACGTCGATCCGGCGGTCCGGGGTGACGACGGTGACCCGGGCGAAACCCGTCGCTACGGCGTTCACGCACCCGCCTCGCTTCGCTCGGCAGGGGCATTCACCCACGTGCACCTGCTCCTGATGAGCTCGCGGGGCTCGCTCATGCGATCACCTCGGTCGTTCCACGCACTGGACGTTCCCCCCTGTCCCGGCGCCGGGGCGAACCTACCCGGCGTACACGCGAGTTGACGCGGCGCTACCCTACCCGTGCCGAGAGTACGGGTGCGACCGGTACCGTCGGGCGCCCTGACGCCGTGTCCGGCGGACGTGCCGGGCGGCCGCCTCCGGTGTACCGGCGCCTAGGGGTGGGGGGGCACATGGGTGTGATCATGGTGCGGCGTGCGGCCAGGGCTTATCCGCCCCCGGTGCCCGACGAGCCGGTGGAGCTGGTCGCTCCGCCCGAACTGCCGCGCCAGGGCGGCGAGGACTGGGTGTCGAGCGTCCTGCCGATGCTGGGCATGGGCGGCTCGGCGGTGTTCTTCTTCGCGCCGGGCTCCCAGGGTCCGATGCGGATCATGGGCGGGCTGATGATCGCCTCGACGGTCGGCATGGTGCTCGCGCAGATCGTCCGGGCCCGCCGGGGCGGTTCCACCGCGACGTCCGACGCCCGGCGCGACTACCTCAAGTACCTCCAGCAGACGCGGCGCGCGGTGCGCCGCACCGCCGAGCGCCAGCGCGGCGCGCTGCTGTTCCTCAACCCGGCGCCGGACCAGCTGTGGGCGGTCGTCGCGGGCGGGCGCCGGCTGTGGGAACGCCGCTCGGGGGACGCGGACTTCGCGCAGATCCGGGTCGGCCTCGGGCCGGTGCAGCTGTCCACTCCCCTGGTGGCACCGCGGACCGCGCCGGCGGACGAGCTGGAGCCGCTGTCGGCGGCGGCCATGAAGTCCTTCCTGAACGCGCACGGCACGCTCCAGGACCTCCCGCTCGCGGTGTCGCTGCGCGCCTTCTACCACGTCACGGTGTGCGGCGACCCGGACTCGGTGTACGGCAGCGTGCGGGCGATGATCGCCCAGCTGACCACCCTGCACTCGCCGGAGGACCTGCTGGTGGCGGTCGCCGCGGCGCCCGGCGCGGCCGGGGAGTGGGAGTGGACGAAGTGGCTCCCGCACAACCAGCACCGCAAGGAGACCGACGGCGCCGGCTCGCGCCGGCTGACCGCCACCGGGCTCGGCGAGCTGGAGCTGCTGCTCCAGGACGAGCTCGCCGGGCGCCAGCGGTTCGTCCGGGACGCCGCCGCCCCGCCGGACCAGCCGCACGTCGTCGTCGTGATGGACGGCGCCGGCGTGCCGCACGACTCGCTGCTCGCGAGCCCGGAGGGCGTGCAGGGGGTGACCGTCATCGAGGTCGTCCCGGGCGAGCTCGACGAGCCGAGCGGGCACCTGATGGCGACCGTCCGCCCCACCGCCATCGAGCTGCGCTCGGCCTCCGGGGCCGCCTACACCGGCACGCCCGACCTGCTCTCGGCCCGGCAGTCCGAGGCGCTGGCGCGGCAGTTGGCGCCGTACCGGATGCCGGCCGGCGGCGACGAGGAGCCGCTGCTGTCCGACCTCGACTTCACCGACCTGATGAACTCCGGCGACCCGGGCTCCTTCGACGTCTCCCGGGGCTGGCGCCCGCGCGGCCGGCACGAGCGGATGCGGGTGCCGATCGGCGTCGGCGCGGGCGGCGAGCACGTGTTCCTGGACATCAAGGAGGCCGCGCTGGAGGGCATGGGCCCGCACGGCCTGTGCGTCGGCGCGACGGGGTCGGGCAAGTCGGAGCTGCTGCGCACGCTGGTGCTGGCGCTCGCGATGACGCACTCCTCGGAGGAGCTGAACTTCGTCCTCGCCGACTTCAAGGGCGGCGCGACGTTCGCCGGCATGGCCGAGCTGCCGCACACCTCGGCCGTCATCACCAACCTGGAGGGCGAGCTCACCCTGGTCGACCGCATGCGGGACGCGATCGAGGGCGAGCTGCACCGCCGCCAGGAGCTGCTGCACCGGGCCGGCAACTACGTCAACATCCACGAGTACGAGCGGGCGCGCGCGGCCGGGGCGGCCCTGGACCCGCTGCCCTCGCTGGTGCTGATCATCGACGAGTTCTCCGAACTCCTCACCGCCAAGCCGGACTTCATCGAGATGTTCATCCAGATCGGCCGGATCGGCCGCTCGCTGGGGGTGCACCTGCTGCTGGCCTCGCAGCGTCTGGAGGAGGGCAAGCTGCGCGGCCTGGACACCTACCTCTCCTACCGGATCGGTCTGCGGACCTTCTCCGCGGCCGAGTCGCGGGCGGCGATCGGCGCGCCGGACGCCTACCACCTGCCGCCGGTGCCGGGCGTCGGCTACCTCAAGTTCGGCGAGGACGCGATGGAGCGGTTCAAGGCCGCGTACGTCTCGGGCCCCTACCGGGCGCCGGGGCAGCAGCACGCGGCCGGCGAGCAGCGGGCCGGCACGCGGCCGGTCCTGTTCACCGCGGCCGAGGTGGAGCTGCCGGAGCCCGCCGGGCAGGAGGAGGCGCGGGCCCCGGAGCAGGACGACGCCCTGGCCGACACCGTGCTCGACGTCTTCGTGCGGCGGATGGCCGGCCAGGGCCCGGCCGCGCACCAGGTGTGGCTGCCGCCGCTGGGCGCGGCGCCGGGCCTCGACCGGCTGCTGCCGCCGCTGCAGGCCGTGCCGGAGCGCGGGCTGGGCGCGCCCGGGTACCCGGCGGGCCGGCTGCGGGTGCCGATCGGCGTGGTCGACCGGCCGCGCGAGCAGCGGACGGACGTCCTGGAGCTCGACTTCGCCGGAGCGGCCGGGCACGGCCTGGTGGTCGGCGGCCCGCTCTCGGGCAAGTCGACGGTCGTGCGCACCGCGGTGGCCGCGTTCGCGCTCACCCACACCCCGCTGGAGGTGCAGTTCTACCTGCTGGACCTCGGCGCGGGCGGCTTCCGCGCACTGGCCGGGCTGCCGCACGTCGGCGGGGTGGCCGGGCGGCTCGACGTCGACGAGGTGCGCCGGACGGTCTCCGAGGTGCACGGCGTGCTGAACCGGCGCGAGGAGCTGTTCCGGGCCGCCGGGATCGACACCATCGCGGCCTACCGGGCCCGCCGGGCGGCCGGGCGGCTCCCGGACGAGCCCTTCGGCGACGTGTTCCTCGTGATCGACGGCTGGAACACCTTCAAGCAGGAGTTCGAGGCGCTGGAGCCGGTGATCGCCGACATCGTCCAGCGCGGCCTCGGCTACGGCGTGCACCTCGTCATCACGGCGGCCCGCTACGCGGAGGTGCGCCCGGCGCTCAAGGACCTGCTGCAGAACCGCACCGAGCTCAAGCTGGGCGACCCGATGGAGTCGGAGGTGGACCGCCGGACCGCGCAGAACGTCCCGGCGCTCGCCGGGCGCGGCGTCACCCCGGAGCGGCTGCACTTCCTGGCCGGACTGCCCCGGATCGACGGCTCGTCCGCGGTGGACGACCTCCAGGACGGCGTGGCCGCACTCGTCGCCGCCGTCGCCGGCGCCTGGACCGGCCCGCACGCGCCGCGGGTGCGGATGCTGCCGGCCGTCCTCGACGGGTACGGACTGCCGAAGGGCTTCGAGCACCCCGAGCGCGGGGTGGCCTTCGGCGTGGACGAGGCGGAACTGGCGCCGGTCTTCGTCGACTTCGAGACGGACCCGCTGTTCATCGTGTTCGGCGACACCCGGTCCGGGAAGTCCGCGCTGCTGCGGATGCTGGTCAAGCAGATCACCGAGCGGTACACGGCGGAACAGGCCGGCATCGTCGTCGCCGACTACCGGCGCGCGCTGCTGGGGGCCGTCCCCCGCGAGTACCAGGTGGAGTACGCGGCGACGCAGCCCGCGCTGACGAAGGTCGTCGACATGCTGCGCGGCGCCTGCTCGCGCCGCCTGCCGGGGCCGGACGTCACCGCCGAGCAGCTGCGCGACCGCAGCTGGTACCGCGGCAAGGACATGTTCGTGATCGTCGACGACTACGACCTCGTCGCGACGGGCTCGGGCAACCCGCTGACGCCGCTGGCCGAGTTCCTGCCGTTCGCCCGGGACATCGGGCTGCGGGTGATCGTGGCGCGCAGCGCGGGCGGCGCGGGCCGGTCACTGTACGAGCCGGTGCTCCAGCGGATGCGCGAGCTCGGCGGGCAGGGCGTGGTCCTCTCCGGCAACCGGGACGAGGGGGCGCTGCTGGGGACGGTCAAGCCGCAGGCGCTGCCGCCGGGCCGCGGGCTGTACGTGTCGCGGCGGGCGACCGGCGGACAGCTGGTCCAGACGGGGTGGCTGCCCGCCGAGCAGTGACGGACGGTGACCAAAGGGGTCGGGCCCGCTCGGGTCCGGCCCCTCGGCGCACCCCGGCGTCCCAGGTGTTGAAACGTTACCTAGATCTTTCCGGCGCGGGGCTGCGGTTCCCGCACCCCGCGCGGGGCTTGCGGGGCCGCTTCGGGGCGCCTGGGCGTACCGGCATCGGATCGGAGTGCAGCCTTCGAAAGAATGCTTTCAACATCCTGTTTACCTTGGATTCAAGTGCAATGCGGCAGAGGTAACAACTCGGACAATCCTCGCAATGACCGTACGTGATCATCGGATCGCATGTTTATGCCCTTCCGCGCAACGGATTCCGAAGCAGTTCCGGCGTTGACGCAATCATTACGCCCAAGGTTCCATTGCGGCCCGGGAGCGACCGGACCAAGACCCGAGCAACCAGCCAGCGGAGGCGATACCGCTCCCATCCCAGGACCGCACAGAGCCGATCGGAAGCCACATGACCGACACGCTTCGCCAGCCACTCGACGTAGCCCCCACTACGCACGAGACAGTCGCCCCCCAGCAGCTCAAGCGCTCCATCGGCGTCGTGGGCGGCACGCTGCTCACGCTGTCCTGCGTCACCCCGGCCTCCACGCTCTTCGTGATCGTGCCGGAGCTGTTCTCCAGCATCGGCAGCGCCACCGCCCTCACCATCGCGATCGGCTCGGTGCTCTGCGTCGCCGTCGCGTTCTGCTACTCCGAGCTCGGCACGCTGATCCCCAGCGCCGGCGGCGAGTACGCGATGGTCGGCACGCTGGCCGGACGGCTGGCCGGCTGGCTGGTCTTCATCCAGTCGCTGATCGTGGTGATGATCGTCCCCTCGGTCATCGCGCTCGGCACCGCCGACTACCTGGCGCCCGTCCTGCACGTCGACAAGCCCATCGCGGGCGCCGCGGTCATGCTGGCCGCCACCCTGGCCGGCCTGCTGGACCTGCGCGCCAACGCCTGGATCACCGGCGTCTTCCTGGTGCTGGAGGTCGTCGCGGCCGGTGTCGTGTCGGTGCTCGGCTTCGCCCACACCAACCCGGACCACCCGAGCCTGCTGCACGGCGTGGTCGCCGGGGACAACGGCGCCACCACCACCGTCGGCATCGGCGCCATCATCGGCGCGCTCGGCATCGCCCTCTTCGTCACCCAGGGCTTCTCCACCGCCGTCTACCTCTCCGAGGAGCTGGAGAACCCCCGCCGCACCGTCTCGCGCACCGTGCTCTGGACGCTCGGCCTCTCCAGCGCCATCATCCTGATCCCGGTCGCCGCCATCACCATGGGCGCCCCCGACCTGCAGACCCTGGCCGCCGGCGACATCTCGGGCATGGTCACCGCCTGGAGCAACTCGGCGGTCGGCACCTTCATCAGCCTCTGCATCGCGCTGGCCATCATCAACGCCGGCATCGTCATGGTCATCCAGAACTCCCGCGTGCTGTTCGCCTCCGCCCGCGACAAGGCCTGGCCCGGGCCGGTCAACAAGGCCTTCGGCACCCTCGGGCGCTTCGGCTCCCCGTGGATCGCCACCCTGGCCGTCGGCCTGCCGGGCGCCGCGCTCTGCTTCGTCAAGGGCCAGCTGCTCAGCAACATCACCGGCGTCGCCGTCACCGCGATGTACCTGCTGGTCGCGGTCGCCGCGCTGCTCTCCCGCCGCGGCCACCACAAGCACGCCGCCGCCTGGCGGATGCCGCTGTGGCCGGGCGTCCCGGTGGTCCTGATCGCCGTCCTGGTCTACGTCATGACCCAGCTGGACACCGAGCCCCTGCTCTGGACCGGCGGCATCACCGCCGCCGCGACCCTCTACTGGCTGTTCTACCTGCGCCCCCGGCAGGACTCCCGCTGGGTGATCAGCCTCCCCGAGGACCAGCAGCAGGC
Organism: Kitasatospora sp. NPDC059747; assembly: GCF_042732955.1. Lineage (NCBI taxonomy): Bacteria > Bacillati > Actinomycetota > Actinomycetes > Kitasatosporales > Streptomycetaceae > Kitasatospora > Kitasatospora sp. NPDC059747. Next base: position 17,438 of record NZ_JBHWGV010000066.1, read on the forward strand.
CTGACCCCCACCCCTCCCCCACCGCGGGGGGGGGGGGGGGCCCTCTTGCGTGTCGGACGCCGCCGGGAGTGCCGGCTACTGGGCGCCGGAGGTGGCCGACAGCAGGTCCTCCAGCTCCTCCTCGCGCTCCTGCGCCGCGACGAACAGCAGCTCGTCGCCGCCCTCCAGGGTGTCGTCCTTGCCGGGCACGAGCACCCGGCCCTCGCGGATGATCGTCACCAGCGCGGTGTCCGGCGGCCAGGCGACGTCGCCCACCCGGGTGCCGACCAGTTCGGTGTCGGCCGCCAGGGTCAGCTCGACCAGGTTGGCGTTGCCCTGGCTGAAGCGCATCAGGCGGACCAGGTCGCCGACGCTGACCGCCTCCTCGACCAGCGCGGACATCAGGCGCGGGGTGGAGACGGCGACGTCCACGCCCCAGGACTCGTTGAAGAGCCACTCGTTCTTCGGGTTGTTCACCCGGGCGACCACCCGCGGCACCGCGTACTCGGTCTTGGCGAGCAGCGAGACGACCAGGTTGACCTTGTCGTCGCCGGTCGCGGCGATCACCACGTGGCAGCGCTGAAGGGCCGCCTCGTCCAGCGAGGTGATCTCGCAGGCGTCGGCCAGCAGCCACTCCGCCAGCGGCACCCGCTCCACCGAGATGGAGTTGGGGTTCTTGTCTATCAGCAGGACCTCGTGCCCGTTCTCCAGGAGCTCGCCCGCGATCGAGCGGCCCACGGCACCGGCCCCGGCAATGGCGACCCGCATCAGTGACCCTCCTCCTTCGGTCCCTGCGCGAACGCGGCCTCGACGGCCGTCAGGTCGGCCCGGCGCAGCATCACGTGCACCAGGTCGCCCTCCTGCAGCAGCGTCTGCGGCGTGGGCAGCAGGCCCTCGCCGAGCCGGGTGACGAACGCCACCCGCGAGCCGGAGGCCTCCTCCAGCTCGGCCAGGCGGCGGCCGACCCAGCGCGGGTCGTAGGCGACCTCGGCCAGCTGGACGCTGCCGCTCGGGTCCTGCCACAGCGGCTCGGCGCCGCTCGGCAGCAGCCGGCGCAGCATCTGGTCGGCGGTCCAGCGGACCGTGGCCACGGTCGGGATGCCCAGGCGCTGGTAGACCTCGGCACGTCGGGGGTCGTAGATCCGGGCGGCGACGTTCTCCACGCCGAAGGTCTCCCGGGCGACCCGCGCCGCGATGATGTTGGAGTTGTCACCGCTGGAGACGGCGGCGAACGCGCCGGCCTCCTCGATGCCCGCCTCGCGCAGGGTGTCCTGGTCGAAGCCGACACCGGTGACCCGGCGGCCGTTGAACCCGGCGCCCAGGCGGCGGAAGGCCGTCGGGTCCTGGTCGACCACCGCGACGGAGTGGCCCTGTTTCTCCAACGCTCTCGCGAGGGCCGAGCCCACGCGGCCGCAGCCCATGATGACGATGTGCACCGGCGCTACCTCACCCGATCCGTTGGGTTCTTGACCTGCGCAAACACCGTTCATCTCCCTCTCCCGCCCCGGTGGCCGGGGCGAGCGTCCTGTTCGGTACCGGCGCGACAACCAGAGTGTTGCCCACCGGCTCGTATCCGACACGCTAGCCGGTCCACCGAACACAGTCGCGACGAAGGGTGGGGAGTTCGGCGCAAGCCCTGTCGGCAAACCCCTACGATTCCTTAACGTGCCTATGCCGACTGACCTTCCGAAACGCCTGCTGATCGGGCGCGCCCTGCGGAGCGACAAACTGGGCGAGACGCTGCTGCCGAAGCGGATCGCGCTCCCCGTCTTCGCCTCGGACGCGCTCTCCTCGGTGGCCTACGCCCCCGAGGAGATCCTGCTCACCCTGTCGGTAGCGGGCGCGTCCGCCATCCACTTCTCCTGGCAGATCGGCCTCGTCGTCGCGATCGTCATGCTCGCCGTCGTCGCCTCCTACCGGCAGAACGTCCACGCCTACCCGAGCGGCGGCGGCGACTACGAGGTGGCGACCGTCAACCACGGCCCGGCCGCCGGCCTGGTCGTCGCGAGCGCGCTGATGGTCGACTACGTCCTCACCGTGGCCGTCTCCACGACCTCCGGCGTCGCCAACGTCGTCTCCGCCGTGCCCTCGCTGCGCGGCCACGAGCTGACCCTGTCGGTCATCGTGATCGTGCTGCTGATGGGCATGAACCTGCGCGGTGTCCGGGAGTCCGGGACCGCCTTCGCCGTGCCCACCTACGCGTTCATGATCGGCGTCGTCGGCATGGTCTGCTACGGGTTCTTCCGGCACTTCGCGCTCAGCCAGGACATGCCCGCCGAGAGCTCCAGCTTCCACCTCGTCGCCACCCCGGGCAACGGATCGCTCGCCGGGTTCGCGATGGTGTTCCTGCTGCTCAAGTCGTTCTCCTCCGGCTGCGCCGCGCTCACCGGCGTCGAGGCCATCTCCAACGGCGTGCCGGCCTTCCGCAAGCCCAAGAGCAAGAACGCGGCCACCACGCTGCTCATGATGGCCGGCGTCGCCGTGGTGATGTTCATGGGCATCATCTGGCTGGCCCGGCTCACCGGCGTCCAGATGGCCGAGAACCCGGTCGAGCAGCTCGTCGGCTCCTCGCCCGACTACCACCAGAAGACCGCCCTCGCCCAGATCAGCGAGGCCGTCTTCTCGAACTTCACGCCCGGCTTCTACTTCGTCGCCGCCGTCACCGGCCTGATCCTGGTGCTCGCCGCCAACACCGCCTTCAACGGGTTCCCGGTGCTCGGCTCGATCCTCGCCCAGGACCGCTACCTGCCCCGCCAGCTCCACACCCGCGGCGACCGGCTCGCCTTCTCCAACGGCATCATCCTGCTGGCGATCGCGGCGATCCTTTTCGTCATCGCCTTCGACGCCGACCCCAACCGGCTGATCCAGCTCTACATCGTCGGCGTCTTCGTGTCCTTCAACATGAGCCAGTCCGGCATGATCCGGCACTGGACCAGGCTGCTGCGCACCGAGACCGACCCGGCCGAGCGCCGCCGCATGCAGCGCAGCCGGGCCATCAACACCTTCGGCCTGGTGATGACCATGGCCGTGCTGATCGTCGTCCTGGTCACCAAGATCGGCCACGCCTGGATCGCGATCGCCGCGATGGTCGTGCTGTTCGTGATGATGAAGGGCATCCGGCGCCACTACGACCGCGTCTCCGAGGAGCTCAGCGCCGCCGAGGAGCCCGACGACGTCGTGCTGCCCACCCGGGTGCACGCCGTCGTCCTGGTCTCCAAGCTGCACAAGCCCGCGCTGCGCGCCCTCGCGTACGCGCGGCTCGCGCGCCCCCACACGCTGGAGGCCATCTCGGTCAACGTCGACCCGGCGGACACCGAGGCGCTGCGCCGGGAGTGGGACGAGCGCGGGATCGAGGTGCCGCTGAAGGTGCTGGACTCGCCGTTCCGCGAGATCACCGGGCCGGTCCTCGACTACGTCAAGAACCTGCGCCGCAGCAGCCCGCGCGAGGTGGTGTCGGTCTACATCCCCGAGTACGTCGTCGGCCGCTGGTACGAGCACCTGCTGCACAACCAGAGCGCGCTGCGGCTCAAGGGGCGGCTGCTGTTCAAGCCCGGTGTGATGGTCACCTCGGTGCCGTGGCAGCTGGAGTCCTCCGAGCGGCGCCGGCCGCAGAAGGCCTGGTCGGCGCCGGGGGCCGTCCGCCGTGGCGAGCCGCGGGCGCCGAAGGCCGTAGAGTCGAAGGATTCCGACCGGACCGGCGCGAGCGCCGGTGCGACCTCCGACCGCAGCAAGGACTCCTCCCAGTGACCCGCAACAATCCGCCCCGCTCCTCGGGCAACTCCGGGGGCAAGCCCGGCCGCTCCGGCGCCACCTCCGGCAAGGGCGCCCGCCGGGGCGGCACCAAGCCCGGGCAGGTCGCCCGGCCGCGCTGGGGTCGGCCCGTCATCCGTCCGGAGGCCACCGATCGCGACGGTCTGACCGCGCGGACGGCGCCGCTCGCCCCGGGCGAGCGGGCGGAGACGCCGGCGGACTTCGAGGCGGCGGCTGGGGCTGCGGCGTCGGGCAAGGGCGCCGGCGCCTCGGGGGCCTCGGGGGCTTCGGCCAAGGGCTCCGCCGGGAAGGGCGCCGCTGGGAAGGCTACTGCCGGGAAGGGCGCTGCCGCGTCCGGCAAGGGCGGCGCGGGTTCCCAGGGCAAGGACGGCGCGTCCGGCAGGGGCGGGGCGCCGCGCAAGCAGGCCGTGCGCCCGCCGAAGGCGCTGCGCGCCCAGCAGCCGCGCTCGCAGCGGCCGGAGACGCCGTCGGGTGACCCGCTGGTCGGGCAGCGGTACGAGGTCGAGGTCGGCGCGGTCGCGCACGGCGGCGGGCACTGCGTGGCCCGGTACGAGGGCCGGGTGCTGTTCGTCCGGCACGCGCTGCCCGGCGAGAAGGTGGTCGCGCAGGTGACCGAGGGGACCACGACGTCGCGGTTCCTGCGGGCCGACGCGGTGGAAATCCTGGAGCCCGCCAAGGAGCGGATCGCCCCGCCGTGCCCGTTCGCCGGGCCCGGCAAGTGCGGCGGCTGCGACTGGCAGCACGTGACCCCCGGCGGGCAGCGCAAGCTCAAGGCGGCGGTGCTGACCGAGCAGCTGGCGAAGCTGGCCGGGCTCACCCCGGAGGAGGCGGGCTGGGACGGCAGCGTCGAGCCGGTCGGCGGCAAGCTCCCGGCCGGGCAGGTGCCGGCCTGGCGCACCCGGGTGCAGTACGCGGTGGACGCGGACAGCGGCAAGGTCGGCCTGCGCAAGCACCGCTCGCACGAGATCCAGCCGGTCGACCACTGCCTGATCGCCGCGCAGGGCGTCACCGAGCTCGGCGTCGAGGCCCGCGACTGGCCGGGCGTCGCCTCGGTCGAGGTCTTCGCCGCGACCGGCTCCTCGGACCGCCAGATCGTGCTCACCCCGCGGCCCGGCGCGCAGCTGCCGCTGGTCGAGCTGGACAAGCCGGTGTCGATCGCCCGCATCGACGACCAGGGCGGCGTGCACCGCGTGCACGGGCGCTCTTTCGTGCGCGAGCGGGCCGCCGGGCGCACCTGGCGGGTCAGCGACGGCGGCTTCTGGCAGATCCACCCGGAGGCGCCGGACACCCTCGTGGACGCCGTCCTGGACGGCCTGGACCCGCAGTGGGGCGAGAACGCGCTCGACCTGTACTGCGGCGTGGGCCTGTTCGCGGGCGCGCTGGCGGACCGGGTCGGCGAGGACGGCGCGGTGCTCGGCATCGAGTCGGCCAAGCAGGCGGTGGTCGACGCCCGGCACAACCTGGCCGCGCTGGACAACGTCCGGATCGAGTGCGACCGGGTCGAGACGCTGCTGCCGCGCACCGGCATCACCGCCACCGACCTGATCGTGCTGGACCCGCCGCGCTCGGGCGCCGGGCGCGAGACCGTCGCGCACCTGGCGGGTCTGGCGGCGCGCCGGATCGCGTACGTCGCGTGCGACCCGGCGGCGCTCGCCCGGGACCTCGGCTTCTTCCGCGAGGGCGGCTACCGGCCGGTCTCGCTGCGGGCCTTCGACCTGTTCCCGATGACGCACCACTTCGAGTGCGTGGCGATCCTGGAGCCGGTCGGCGGCGCGACCGGGTGAGGTAGCGGCGCGCACGTGCCGAGGAGGCGGTACCCGGGGTGTTCCGGGTGCCGCCTCCTCGGTGTTTCCGGCCGCTCGCTGCGGACCGCTCGGTCGGGGGTGGTCAGGGCTCGTTGTGCTCTTCCTCGGCGGCGTCGTGCGGAAGGTCGATCCCGTGCTGGGCGGCGAGCCGGAGCAGCTCGGAGATCCGGCCCTCGTACGCCTGGACGCCGTCGGCGTCCCCTTCGGCCCGGGCCGTCGCGAGGTCGCGGCGGGCCTGGGCGAGCTGCTCGCGCAGCTCCTGGTCGAACATGGCTGTCATTGCCGGCCTCCACACCGGTCGGTGCCGCTTCACGGAACGCTCAGGAGTGTTCAGAGTCTCGGAAGGTGCAGGACTCTTCAAGTCTCGTCCGTCGTGGCGGGGGTGGTTCGGCGGACGGTGGGTATGAGTCCGGGGCGCCTCCGGGGTTGTGCGGGGGCGTGCGGTGGGTGCGTGTGGGGGCGGGATCCGCGCCCTTGTTGTGCTAGCACTTCAGCGCTAGCTTGAGGCCCATGGGTAAAAAGCAGCTGAACGTCAGGGTGGACGCCGCCACCGCGGAGATGGCCCGGGAGCGGGCGGAGCAGCAGGGGATCAGCATGAACCAGTACATCGAGCGCCTGGTCCAGCAGGACATGGGCGAGTCCGGGCGGGCCTTCGTCGACGCCGCCGCGAAGTTCATGAAGGAGTACGAGACGGCCTTCCTGGCGGAAACCGCGGAGCCGGGTGACCTCCAGGGCGTGCGCCGTTGAAACTGGAGGTCGACCTCTCGTGGCTGCTCATGACCGCCGAGCAGTACACGCCCGGTGACCCGCAGGTCACCGACTACGGATCGCTGCTCGCGGCGGTCTCCCGCCACCAGGCCGAGATCTTCGACATCGCCGTCTACCCCGAACCGCAGGACCGCGCCGCCGCCCTGATGCACCAGCTGATCCGGGTGCCGGCCCTGGAGAAGACCAACGAGCTGTTCGCCACCGCCGTCGCCTACGCCTACCTCGTCGCGAGCGGCTGCACGGTGGCGACCACCGCCCGCGAGGTGCGCAGCCTCGCCCGGGCCATCCGGGAGGGGCGGCTCGGCGTGTCGGGCGTCGCCGAGCGGCTGTCCGCGTGGGTCGTGGACGAGGCGGAGGGGGAGGGCGTCACCGGGGCGGACGACGAGGACGGGGACGACGACTGACGGCCGCCCCCGTTCCCGTTCGTCCGGCGCGCCGCGTCAGCCGGCCGTTCCGTCGGGCGTTCCGTCGGGCGTCGCCGGTTCGGCGATCAGGGCCGTCGCGAACGGGCGGAAGCCGGCCCGGCGGTAGATCCGGGCGACGTCCTCGTCCGCGGCGGACAGGAACACCGTCCGCACGCCGTTCGCGCGGGCGTGGGCGACCAGCGCCGCCGTCACCGCGAGCCCGAGACCGCGCCGGCGCGCCGCCGGAAGCGTGCCGACCCCGCCGACCTCCGTCACCGGGCCCACCGGGTTGTGCTGGCCCGCGCACAGCGGTGTGCCGTCCTCCAGCGCCGCCGCCAGCACGGTGGTGCCCGCGGTGATCCGCTCGGCGACCCGCCGCGCGGTGCCGTCGGCCGCCAACTCCTGCTCCGCCGTCGCCAGTTCGACGGTCCCGGCGGCACCGATGCCGGTGCCCGGATCGGCGAACGCCAGCCGCGGGACGGCCAGCGCGGCCGCCAACTCCGGTGCGTCCGCAGCCAGGACGCGCACCTCCACCCGCTCCGCGGGGGCGGGCGCGGCGCCCGGCTCGTCCGCCGGGCCCAGCACCAGCAGCGGGTGCTCGTGCACCGTCAGCCCGGCCCCCTCGACCGCGGCGCGCAGCTCCGGGTCGTGCTCGGCGACCCACTCGAACGCCTCCGGCACGCCCAACTCCCGCTGGCGGGCCAGCACTCGGAGAACGTCGTCGGCGGTCACGGCGGGCCCGTCGTGACCCAGCGTCGGGCGGGCGTAGTACGGCCAGCCGGCGCCGTCGCGGACGAACAGGGTCAGCGGACCGAAGTCCTCGGTGCGCGCGGCGCTGCGCGGCACCGCGTCGTAGTAACGCTCGATCTCGTCGAGGAGGTGCGGGTCCGCAGTGGCGGAGGCGGTGGTGGAGGGAATCGCGGGTGCATGATCGGCAGAAGTCACGGCGGCATCCAAGCAGGACTCGCGGACCGCCCGCCACCGGTTTGACCGGCCGGGCGCCGGACGGTCGTCCGGACACGCACCGGCCTTCCCGCGATTGTTGCCGAACGCTTACCGCCGCCGCGATCTTGATCGGGCACCCCGTGGCATGCTGATGCCTTCACAGCTCTGCCGAGGGGGACGGCGGAAAACTCCGGACTCGGTACGGCAAGGGGGGAAGACAGGCCCATGAGGCTCTGCTTTCTGGTGGAGGAGCACTACCGGCACGACGGCATGCCGCTCGACGTCGCACGCCAACTCACCGCGTGGGGGCACCGGGTGGACGTGCTGCGCCCCGGCGACTCGCTCCTCGCGATCTCCGAGGCGGTGCGGGCCGGCACCCACGACGCGTGGGTGCTCAAGACCGTCTCCGGCGGGCCCGGCCTCACCCTCCTCGACGCGGCCGCGGCCGTCGGGCTCACCACCGTCAACGACGTCCGCTCGATCCGCGGCGTGCGCGACAAGGCGCTCGCCTCCGTCATCGCCCGCACCCGCGGCCTGCCCGTGCCCGTCACGTACGCCGCCGCCCGGTGGGAACGGCTCGCCGAGATACCCGCCGCCGAGTACCCGCTCGTCGTCAAGCCGGCCGACGGCAGCTCCGGACGCGCCGTGCGGCTCGTCCGCACCCCCGACCACCTGCTCGCGCTCGGCCCCTCGCTCGCCGGGGAAGGACTGCTGATCGCGCAGCCGTACGTGCCCAACTCCGGCGTGGACCTCAAGATCTACTGCGTCGACGGCGAGTTCCACGCCACCGAGCGCTGCTCGCCCCTGCACCCCGGGCAGGGGGTGCGGGAGCGGCGGGTGCCGCTCGCGGGCGAGGTCGCGCGGATCGCGGCGCAGGTGGGAGAGGTGTTCGGGCTCGACCTGTACGGCGTCGACGTGCTGCTCGGGCCGGACGGGCCGGTCGTCGTCGACGTCAACGACTTCCCGAGCTTCCGGCAGGTGCCGGACGCCGTCGCCCGGGTCGGACGGGCCGTGCTGCGGCTCGCGCGCGGCGGGACGGCCGTGTCGGTGCCGGCCCCGGCACTGGTGACGGCGGGCGGGGGCGCGCTGTGAGGGTCGGGCTGATCACGGCGGACCAGGGGCACCCGGTGCTGGCGGCCACGGCGGAGGTGCTGCGCGCGCGGGGGCACGGGGTGGAGGTCGTCGGGCCGGGGGATGCATGGGCCGGTGACGTCTGCCTGCTGAAGGCCCGAACGGATCAAGCACTGGCGCTCGCCCGGGAGTTGGAGTCAAGCGGGGTGCCGGTGGTCAACTCGGCTGCGGCGACCGGACTTTGTCAGGACCGGGTGCGGATGGCCGAACTCGCGCTGGCGGCCGGACTGCCCTTCGCCGAGACGCGGTCACCCGGAACGCTCGGCCAACTCGACGATTCTTCTTACCCGTTCGTCGTCAAGAGCCGAAACAGCCGGCGCGGCGACCTCGTCGCCCGGGTCGACGACGCCGCCCGGCTGCGCGAACTCGCCGAGCGCTGGCCGGACGAAGCCGTCGTCACCCAGCCCTTCCTCGACGGCACCGGCTGGGACCAGAAGCTGTGGGTCGTCGACGGCCGGGTGTTCGCCGCCCGGCGGCGCTCCGAACTCGCCCCGCCCGCCGCCGACGCCCGGCCCGCCGCGGAATGGGAACCACCGGCCGACCGGGCCGCCCTCGCGCTGCGCGTCGGCGAGGCGTTCGGCCTCGACGTGTACGGCGTCGACCTGCTCGACGGGCCCGCCGAGCCCGTCGTCGTCGACGTCAACGCCTTCCCCGGCATCCGCGGCCGCGCGGGCGCCCCCGAGGCACTGGCCGACCTCGCCCTGCGCGTCGCGGCCGGCCGCGGTCGTTAGGCTGGCACCCCCGAGCACCTCGGGGAACGCCCGGGACGGCCCTCGGGGCGCACGGCGAGAGAAGACGGAACGTTGCTGCAGGACATCGAGCCCTACCTGGCCTGCCCGCACTGCGCGCAGCCCCTCGCCCGGCACGAACGCAGCATGCGCTGCCCCGCCGGGCACAGCCACGACCTCGCCAAGCAGGGCTACGTCAGCCTCCTCGCCGGTGACGCCCACACCGGCACCGGCGACACCGCCGACATGGTCGCCGCCCGGGCCGACTTCCTCGCCGCCGGCCACTACGGCCCCATCGCCGACGCCCTCGCCGAAGCCGCCGCGTCCGCCGACCCCGAAGGCCTCGTCGCCGACCTCGGCGCCGGCACCGGCCACTACCTCGCCCACGTCCTCGACGCCCTGCCCGGCCGGCCGGGCGCCGCGCTCGACATCTCCAAGTACGCACTGCGCCGCGCCGCCAAGGCCCACCCCCGGATCGGCGCCGTCGTCTGCGACGCCTGGCGCCCGCTGCCGCTGCTCGACGGGTCCGCCGGGCTGATGCTCAACGTGTTCGCGCCCCGCAACGGGCCGGAGATCCGCCGCGTGCTGCGCCCCGGCGGCACCCTGCTGCTGGTCTCGCCGACCCCGCGGCACCTGCGCGAACTCGTCGCCGCGCTCGGGCTGCTGTCGGTCGACGAGGACAAGCAGCGGCGGATCGACGAGAAGCTCGGCCCGTACCTGACGCCCGAGGGGCGACGGGAGGTCGAGTTCACGCTGCGGCTCGGGCCGCAGGACGTGCGCACGGTGGTCGGGATGGGGCCGAGCGCCTGGCACACCGATCCGGAGCGGCTGGCCGCGGCGCTCGCCGGGTTGCCGGAACCGGTCGAGGCGACGGCGTCGGTGACGGTCGCGGTGTACCGGCGCTGAGAAGGGGGCTGAGGCCGGTCGCTGAGGCCCGGTCGCTGAGAACGGGCGCGGTGTACCGGCGCTGAGGGCTCTCCTGCGCGCCCTCGTTGTGCGCACCCTGTGCGCCTCCCATGCCCGGGCCGTGCACGCGGCTCCCCGATGGGATGAATCTGCCGCGCAGGCACGTTTCTGCCGCCTGACCTGCAGTTAGGGTCCGACGGGTGAACCGCGACGCCACCCGCACCGCCTCGCCGTCCCACCCCCGACCGGACGCCCCGGCGCCCGACCGGCCGCCCGTACCGCGCCCCACCGTCGACGAGCTCCGGCTCACCTCCTTCAAGTCCTACCGGCGCGCCGCACTGCCGCTCGCACCGCTCACCGTCCTGCACGGACCGGCCGGCGTCGGCAAGGCCAACGCGCTCGACGCGCTCGCCGTCCTGTCCCGCCTCGCCCTCGGCGAGGAGATCGCGGACTCCCTCGACGGCATCCCCGGCGCCTCCGGCCAGCTCGCCACGCCCGTCCGCGGGGGCCTGGCCGGATGCGTCCCGCACGGGCGCGACGCGATCATCCTCGGCTGCACCGTCCGCTCCCCGGCGGGCCGCATCCGGCTCGACGTCGTCATCCGCACCGACGGACCCGTCCGGATCGCCCGCGAATCGCTCAGCCTCGACGGGCGCACCCTCGTCGAGACCGGCGAACAGGACCTGCGCGGCCGGCGCGTCAACGTCTGCTGGCACAACGACACCCGCCAGGGCGACATCCGGGCACCCTTCCCCAGCGGCACCATGATCACCGCCCAGCTGCCGCTCCGGGTCGCCGGCTCCTCGCCCGGCGAACGCACCGTCCTCGCCGCCACCGAGCACGCGCTCACCGCCCTGCGCGAGGTCTTCCCCGTCCACCCCGTGCCGGCCCTCATGCGCGACTGGGCCCGCCCCGACCCGCAGGCCCGCCTGACCAGCAACGCCGCCAACATCTCCGCCGTCATCGCCCGGCTCGCCGGCGAGTGCCCGCGCCGCTACGGCCAGCTCCTCCGGGTCGTCCAGTCCGCCGCACCGCACCCGCTGCTCGGCCTCGACCTCGCCCACCGCGGCACCGGCGCCGACCGGGGGGTCCTCGCGGTCTTCGACGAGGGCCTCCTCGGACGCACCGGGGCCGACCAGGCCTCCGACGGGATGCTGCGCCACCTCGCGTTCGCCGCCGTGCTGCTCACCGGCGCCGGGGTGCTCGACCTGGACGTGGCCGCCGAGGTGCCGTGGGCGCACCGGCAGCTCACGGTGCTCGCGGGGGACCTGGGGGCCGGGCTGTCCACCGAGCAGACGGCCTCGCTGCTGCGGCTGGCGCGGGAGATGTCGGGGCGCAACCAGTTGCGGGTGCTGGCCGCGCTGCAGGAGCCGGCGGCGGCCCGGGAGGCGCTGGCCGGGGGGTCCGTGGGCGGGGTCATGCTGGTCGAGTGCCGGCGCGACCCGGCCGCGGGGCACACCGTGCTGCGGCCCGAGACGGCGCGGGTGCCGGCCCAGTGCGGGCGCGGGGAGGGGGAAGCGGCTGCTTCTGCCGCTTCTGCGGCTCCTGCCGCCGCTGACGGTGTTGACGGCGGGGACGGCGGGGCGGGGGCGGACGGGGATGCGGTAGACCTGGACGCGTGAACGAACGAGCTGAGGAATCCGGTGCCGGCCCTGCGGCACCGACGTTGGAGAGCCTGCGGCAGCGGCTGGTGGACTTCGCGGCGGTGCGGAAGTGGGAGCCCTTCCACACGCCGAAGAACCTGGCGGCGGCGCTGACGGTGGAGGCCGGCGAGCTGCTGGAGATCTTCCAGTGGCTGACGCCGGAGCAGGCCGCCGCGGTGATGTCCGACCCGCAGCGCGCCCACCGGGTGCGGGACGAGGTGGCCGACGTCCTCGCGTACCTGGTGCAGTTCTGCATGGCGGTGGGGGTGGACCCGCTGGAGGCGCTCGCGGCCAAGATCGAGCGGAACGAGGAGCGCTTCCCGGTGCCGGGATCGGCCGCCTACGTCAAGCCTGAGGTGCGCGAATAATCCCTGCGAGGGACAGGAGTTGTCCACAGCCCCGGGGTTTTCCACAGCTTTGAAAAGCCCCAATGCGCACCTCCCCCTCTCGGCGCACGCTTTCGCCGTGACCACGAACCGCCCCGGCGGCGGCCGTGGTCGGACGGCGAAAGCGAGCGGAAGGGGACGCGCCATGGAGGCGCTGCGATTGATCAAGACGGCCCGGCACGCACTGGTCGAGGCCAGGCACGTACCCGACGTGCTGGCGGAGGCGCGGCGGGCGGCGCTGCTCACCGAAGCGGTGGGGGCCCGGTTGGCCGAGCTGGACGAGGAGGAACTGGCCGGACTCGGCAGACAGCTGTCCGAGGCGGGCACGGTCGCCTCGGGCTGCCTGGACCGGTCCGTGGTCAGGGCGGCCGTGCTGAGCGGCGGACGGTCCGGCCGGCTCGGCGAACTCGGTGACCTGGAGGAGACGTTGGGGGCGCTCGACGGGCTGCTGCGCGAGCTCGGCGAGACGCTGGTGGTGCTGGCCTGCGGGGCCGACACGGAGAGCGTGTACTGGACGTGCATCGACACCGTCGACGCGGTGGCGGAGTGCAAGGACCTCGTGGTGCGGCTCCGGCAGGCGGCGGGGCGGTTCCTCGGGGCGGCGGAGGCCGAGCCGGCCGGCCGGGGCGCGCCCTTACTGGTGGTCCGGCTCGGGGCGCGCCGCGGGCCGCGCCCCCCGCCGGCGCGGCGGGCCCCCCCCCGCGGGCGGCCCGGCCCGCGCCCGCCCCCCCGGGGGGGGGCGGCCGCCCGCGCGGGGCGGCGGGGGGGCGCTGTGCGGTGGTGCCGTCGTCCTCCCGCGGGGGCCGGGGGCCCCCCCGGACGGGGCGCCGGACTACCGGGTGCCCGGCGCGACGGCCGGAGCCCCGGAGGTGTCGGTGCCGGTGGGGTAGCCAGCCGTACCGGCGTCGCGGACGCCGGAGGACTGGAGTTCGGCGAGGTCCGCGGTCACGGAGGCGAGCAGTTCCTGCATCTGCTCCAGCAGGCTCTTCGGAGTGGCGGCCGGGACCGCCGGGGCAGTCGGGAACTGCGGCGCGGCGGATGTCTCGGACCAGGGTTCGGACATGACGGGACCTCTTCGGATCGGTAGTGCGACGTGAAGCGGCCGACGGTGGCTCGGCCCGCGCGGCGGGGGTGGCTGCTGCCTTGCCACTGGGGCGCACGCTCCCGCCGCAGCGTCCAACGACCCGCGCCGCCACCGGGTCACCGCACACCACCCGATGCGGTCCATGTCGGCGGGGAGGTCAGCCTCCCGAGTGAAACGAGGGTTGCCGCCTCAGGGAGCCCTGGGCTAGGAGGAGGGAGGGTAAGGGAGAGAAGGGCAGTGGGCGCGGACCGAGGCGGCTTGTGCCGGCCTGCGGAGGCGTGCGGTGGGGGGGGGGGGGGCGCGGGGCCCCCCGCCCCCCCCCCCCCCCCCCCCCCCCCCCCCCCCCCCCCCCACACACCCCCACACA
>NZ_JBHWGV010000066.1:31364-51415 GCF_042732955.1 Kitasatospora sp. NPDC059747
CGCGGGGGGTTGGGCGGGCCTGGGGCGGCGTGGGGGGGCTGCCCGGCGCCGGTGCACCGGCGCCGAGCAGCCAGCAGCCCACGGGCCAGGGACCTAGGAGCCAAGGGCCAGAGGACCAAGGCGAAGAGCAGGCCCTCTGAGGCATGGGCGTGGGCAGGCGGTGGGAGGGCGGGAGGGGTGGGGGTGGGGGGAGGGGCCCAGAGAAGAGAGCGAGGACTAAGAGTCGGGGGGGGGGGGGCGGACGGGACCCGCGCGACGCGGGCGGGGGGCGGCGCGGGCGCGCGCCCCCGCCCCCCCCCCGCCCCCGGGGCCCAGGAAGAACGCGATCCCCGAAGGTCATTGCAGTCCCCGGTCAGGGTGTTGCAACGATCCCTAGAACCCAAGGAGTCGGCGCCGGGGCACTGAGGGGAGCCGGGTGGCTCAGTTGTGGGCGTGGAGGTCGGCGTTGAGGCCGCCCCAGGAGCCGGAGCGGGCGATGACCTCGACGGCGCCGCTCTGGGAGTTGCGGCGGAACAGGAGGTTGTCCTGGCCGGACAGTTCGACGGCCTTGGCGATCTTGCCGTCGGGCGTGGTGACCCGGGTCCCCGCGGTGACGTAGAGGCCGGCCTCGACGACGCAGTCGCTGCCGAGCGAGATGCCGATGCCGGCGTTGGCGCCGAGCAGGCAGCGCTCGCCGACCGAGACGACCTGCTTGCCGCCGCCGGACAGGGTGCCCATGATCGAGGCGCCGCCGCCGATGTCGCTGTGGTCGCCGACGACGACGCCCGCGCTGATCCGGCCCTCGACCATGGAGGTGCCGAGGGTGCCGGCGTTGAAGTTGACGAAGCCCTCGTGCATCACGGTGGTGCCAGCGGCGAGGTGCGCGCCGAGGCGCACGCGGTCGGCGTGGGCGATGCGCACGCCGGACGGGGCGACGTAGTCGGTCATCCGCGGGAACTTGTCGATCCCGTACACGGCGAGCTGGCCGCCCTGCGCGCGGACGGCGAGGCGGGCCGACTCGACCCGGTCGACCGGGACGGGGCCGATGCTGGTCCAGGCGACGTTGGCGAGCAGGCCGAAGATGCCGTCCAGGTTCTGGCCGTGCGGCTGGACGAGGCGGTGGCTGAGCAGGTGCAGGCGCAGGTACACGTCGTGCGTGTCGAGCGGCTTCTCGTCCAGCGAGGCGATGGTGGTGCGCACGGCGACCACCTCGACGCCGCGCCGGGTGTCGGCGCGCAGCGCCTCGGCGGCGCCGGTGCCGAGCTCGGCCTCGGCCTGCTCGGCGGTGAGCCGGACGGTCCCGGCGGGGCCGGGCTCGGTGGTCAGGACGGGGGCGGGGAACCAGGTGTCGAGGACGGTTCCGTCGGCGGCGATGGTGGCCAGACCGGCGGCGACGGCGCCGTTCGGGAGCGTGGTGGATTCAGCAGTCACACCGTGCACGTTAACCAATGCGGGGGCCGGGCGCCGAAAACGCCCACCGTCCGGACACGCCGGGCGCGGGGCGTCGCCGACCGGCCGTGGGCTGGGAAAACCCGGTGCCGAGGGGATCACCGCTCGGCAATACTCGGGCAGGTGTTCATGTCGATTTCCACCACCGGCAGCGCCGAGAGCCCGGCAACGGATCTCGGGTTCCTGCTGCACAAGCATCCCGGCAAGGTCCAGCGGTTCACGACGTCGCACGGCGAGGCCCACGTCTTCTACCCGGAGGCGGGGGACGAGCTCTGCACGGCGGCGCTGCTGCTGGACGTCGATCCGATCGCGCTGGTCCGCAAGGGCCGTGGCAAGGGCCGCGGCGGCTCGCCCGACTTCGCGCTCGCCCAGTACGTCAACGACCGGCCGTACGCCGCGTCCTCGCTGCTCGCGGTGGCGCTGCGGACGGTGTTCCGGTCGGCGATGAAGGGCGTGTGCCAGGCCCGTCCCGAGCTGCCCGAGCTGGCGCGTCCGCTGCGCATCGCGCTGCCCGCGGTGCCCGCGAACGGCGTGGGCGAGGGCGGCGGCCCGGAGATGGTGGCCCGGCTGTTCGAGCCGATGGGCTGGCGGGTCGAGGCGGAGGCGGTCCCGCTGGACGAGGCGTTCCCGGAGTGGGGCGAGTCGCGGTACGTGCGGATCGAGCTGGCCGCGGAGTCCGTGCGCCTGTCCGACGCGCTCCATCAGCTGTACGTGCTGCTGCCGGTGCTGGACGGTGCCAAGCACTACTGGGTGGCCCCGGACGAGGTGGACAAGCTGCTGGCCGCGGGGGAGGGCTGGCTGGCCGATCACCCCGAGCGGGCCCTGATCACCCGGCGCTACCTGTCGCGGCGCTGGTCGCTGACCAGGGCGGCGATGGAGCGCCTGGAGCTGGCCCGTCTCGCGGAGGCGGACGACCGCGAGGTCGAGGAGATCGACAACGCGGTCGCCGACGAGCCCGACGAGACCGCCCAGGAGATCCCGGGCGCGCCCACCGGCACCGCGCCCGCATCCGGCAACCCCGGCAACCCCGGCAACCCCGGCAACCCCGGCAACCTCGGCAACCCCGAGAACCCCGAAGCCCCGGCCCCCGGGAAGCAGCCGTCCCTCGCCGAGCAGCGCCGCGCCGCGATCCTGGCGGCCCTGCGCGAGACCGGTGCGACGAAGGTCGCCGACCTCGGCTGCGGCCAGGGCGAGCTGATCGGAGCGCTGCTGAAGGACGCCCGGTTCACCGGGATCCTCGGTGTGGACGTGTCCGTGCGGGCGCTGCGGGTGGCGGCCCGCAAGCTGCGCCTGGAGCGCCTGCCGGAGCGGCAGGCGGCCAGGGTGACGCTGGCGCAGGGCGCGCTGACGTACACGGACGCGCGGCTGAAGGGCTTCGACGCGGCGGTGCTGTGCGAGGTGATCGAGCACCTGGACCTGCCCCGGCTGCCCGCGTTGGAGTCCGCGGTGTTCGGCTCGGCCCGTCCGGGCGCGGTCGTCGTGACCACGCCGAACGCGGAGTACAACGTGCGCTGGGAGAGCCTGCCGGCGGGCGCCGTCCGGCACGCGGACCACCGCTTCGAGTGGTCGCGGGCCGAGTTCCGGGCCTGGGCGGAGCGGGTGGCCTCGGCGTACGGCTACACCGTCGAGCTGCGCCCGGTCGGTCCGCAGGACCCGGAGGTCGGCCCGCCGACCCAGCTGGCCCTCTTCCGCACCGCCGTCGGCACCGCCACCGACACCGCCGTCGGCACCGCCGCCGGCACCACCACCGACACCGCCGCCGGCACCACCGCCACCACCGCCGATACAGAAACCACCACCGCCACCACCACCCCGACGCCCGAAGGAGGCGAACCCCGATGACCGACGAAGCAACCCCGGCCTCCGACGAGGCACGGACCCCCGAAGCACCGTCCGTCCCGGCCGCCCCCCGCCGCCTCCCCGTCACGGACGTCTCCCTCGTCGTCCTGATCGGCACGAGCGGCTCGGGCAAGTCCACCTTCGCCCGCCGCCACTTCCTGCCCACCCAGGTCGTCTCCTCCGACTTCTGCCGCGGCCTGGTCGCCGACGACGAGAACGACCAGTCGGCCTCCGCCGAGGCCTTCGACGTCCTGCACTACATCGTCGGCAAGCGCCTCGCCGCCGGCCGTCTGACGGTCGTGGACGCGACCAACGTCCAGCCCGAGGCGCGCCGCCAGCTGGTGAAGATCGCGCGCGACCACGACGTGCTGCCGATCGCGATCGTCCTGGACGTCCCGCCCGGTGTCTGCGCGGAGCGCAACCGCACCCGGCCGGACCGCCAGCTGCCGCCCCACGTCATCCCCCGCCAGAACCGCGAACTGCGGCGCTCCCTGCGCGGGTTGGAGCGCGAGGGCTTCCGCAAGGTGCACATCCTGCGCGGCGCGGCGGAGGTGGCGGCGGCCGGGATCGAGCTGGAGAAGCGCTACAACGACCTGCGCCACCTCACCGGCCCGTTCGACGTCGTCGGCGACATCCACGGCTGCCGATCCGAGCTGGAGACCCTGCTGACCCGCCTCGGCTACGTCCTCACCCGGGACGCCGAGGGGCGCCCGGTGGACGCCGCGCACCCGGACGGCCGCACCGCCGTCTTCGTCGGAGATCTGGTCGACCGCGGCCCGGACACCCCCGGCGTGCTGCGCCTGGTGATGGGCATGGTGGCGGCCGGCCACGCGCTGTGCGTGCCGGGCAACCACGAGAACAAGCTGGGCCGCGCGATGGACGGCAAGAAGGTCACCGTCTCGCACGGCCTCCAGGAGTCGCTGGACCAGCTGGCGGGCGAGAGCGAGGAGTTCAGGGCCGAGGTGCGCGCGTTCATGCGCGGCCTGGTCAGCCACTACCTGCTGGACGGCGGCGCGCTGGTGGTGTGCCACGCCGGTCTGCCGGAGAAGTACCACGGCCGGGCCTCCGGCCGGGTGCGCTCGCACGCGCTGTACGGGGAGACGACCGGCGAGACCGACGAGTACGGCCTGCCGGTGCGTTACCCGTGGGCGGAGGAGTACCGGGGCCGGGCGCTGGTGGTCTACGGCCACACGCCGGTGCCGACGGCGGGCTTCGTCAACAACACCATCTGCCTGGACACCGGCGCCGTGTTCGGCGGCAGCCTGACGGCGCTGCGCTACCCGGAGCGCGAGCTGGTGAGCGTGGCGGCCGAGCGCGAGTGGTACGCGCCGGTGCGTCCGATGATCACCGACGCGCCGGGCGCGCGGGAGGGCCGTCCGCTGGACCTCGCCGACGTGGCGGGCCGGCGGATCGTCGAGACCGGGCTGCACGGCCGGGTCGCCGTCCGGGAGGAGAACGCGGCGGCGGCGCTGGAGGTGATGAGCCGCTTCGCGCTGGATCCGCGGCTGCTCGCCTACCTGCCGCCGACGATGGCCCCGACGGCCACCTCCCGCCGGGACGGCTTCCTGGAGCACCCCGACGAGGCGTTCGCCGCTTTCCGGGCGGACGGCGTCCGGCAGGTCGTGTGCGAGGAGAAGCACATGGGCTCGCGCGCGGTGGTGCTGGTGGCCCGGGACGAGGCGGCGCTGGAGAAGCGCTTCGGCGTGGCCGGTCCCGGTGCGATCTGGACCAGGACGGGCCGCGCGTTCCTCAGCGACGACGCCCTGACGGCCGCGGTGCTGGGCCGGGTGCGGGCCGCCGCCGAGCGGGCCGGGCTGTTCGAGGAGCTGGGCACCGGCTGGCTGCTGCTCGACGCCGAGCTGATGCCGTGGTCCCTGAAGGCCGTCGAGCTGCTGCGCCGCCAGTACGCGGCGGTCGGCGCGGCGGCGGGCGCCGCGTTGCCGGTGGTGCTGTCGGCGCTGGAGCAGGCGGCCGGGCGCGGTCTGGACGTCGAGGGGCTGACGGCCCGGCAGCGGCAGCGCGCCGCCGACGCGGGGGCGTTCACCGAGGCGTACCGGCGCTACTGCTGGCCGACCGAGGGGCTGTCCGGCGTCCGGCTCGCGCCGTTCCAGGTGCTGGCCGCCGAGGGGGCGAACCTCGCGGTGCGCCCGCACGACGAGCACCTCGCCTGGATCGACCGCCTGGTGGACGCCGACGCCGCCGCGACCACGTCCGCGGGCGGTCCGGCCGCGCCCCTGCTCCACCGCACCGGCCGGCTCGTGGTGGACACCGCCGACGAGGCGTCCGTGGCCGCGGGCGTCGCGTGGTGGGAGGAGCTGACCGGGGCCGGCGGCGAGGGCATGGTGGTGAAGCCACTGGGCTCGCTGGTGCGCACGGAGCGCGCCGAGGGCCGTCCGGGCGGCCTGGTCCAGCCCGGCGTCAAGGTGCGCGGCCGTGAGTACCTGCGCATCATCTACGGCCCGGACTACACCGAGCACCTGGACCGGCTGCGCGAGCGCGCCCTCGGCCACAAGCGCTCGCTGGCGCTGCGCGAGTACGCGCTGGGCCTGGAGGCGCTGGACCGGCTGGCGGCGGGCGAGCCGCTGTGGCGGGTGCACGAGGCGGTGTTCGCGGTCCTGGCCCTGGAGTCCGAACCGGTCGACCCGCGCCTGTAGGAGCACCGTGCCGGGGTGGGGGCCGGGGCGAGACCCGGGGCAGGAGCCGGGGTGAGAATCGAGGGGGAGTCCGACCGGGCTCCCCCTCGGCCGTTCCGCTCGGCCGTTCCCCTCCCGTCCACCCCCACTCTGCATATAAATTCAGAGCATCGTATACACTTGCCGCTTTCCCGTCCGTCCCGTCACCCCAGGAGCCCGGCATGGCCTTCAACCTCCGGAACAGGCACTTCCTCAAGGAGCTCGACTTCACTCCCCAGGAGTTCCGCTTCCTGGTGGACCTCGCGGCCCGGCTCAAGGCGGCGAAGTACGCGGGCACGGAGCAGCCCCGGCTGCGCGGCAAGAACATCGCGCTGATCTTCGAGAAGACCTCCACCCGGACCCGCTGCGCCTTCGAGGTCGCCGCGCACGACCAGGGCGCGAGCACCACCTACCTGGACCCGTCCGGTTCGCAGATCGGCCACAAGGAGTCGATCAAGGACACCGCCCGGGTGCTGGGCCGGATGTTCGACGGCATCGAGTACCGCGGCCACGGCCAGGAGGTCGTCGAGGAGCTCGCCGCGCACGCGGGCGTGCCGGTCTGGAACGGCCTGACCGACGAGTGGCACCCGACCCAGATGCTGGCCGACGTGCTCACCATGACCGAGCACACGGCCAAGCCGCTCACCGGCATCGCCTTCGCCTACCTCGGCGACGCCCGCTCCAACATGGGCAACTCGCTGCTGGTCACCGGCGCCCTGCTCGGCATGGACGTCCGGATCGTCGCGCCGCGCGCAGTCTGGCCGGCCGAGGACGTCCGGAAGGCGGCGCACGCGCTCGCCGAGACCACCGGCGCCCGGATCACCCTCACTGAGGACGTGGCCGAGGGCGTGGCCGGCGCCGACTTCCTCTACACGGACGTCTGGGTCTCGATGGGCGAGCCCAAGGAGGTCTGGGCCGAGCGGATCGAGCTGCTCAAGCCGTACCAGGTGTCGATGGACACCGTCCGGGCCACCGGCAATCCGGACGTGAAGTTCCTGCACTGCCTGCCGGCCTTCCACGACCTCGGCACCGAGGTCGGGCGGCAGATGTACGAGGCCACCGGGATGACCGAGCTGGAGTGCACCGACGAGTTGTTCGAGTCGGCGCACTCCATCGTGTTCGACCAGGCGGAGAACCGGCTGCACACCATCAAGGCGGTCCTGGTCGCCACCCTCGGGTCCTGAGGAGCGCCGGACGGGCTACCGGTCCAGCTTGATGCAGCCCACCCGGTCGGCCGCCGCGTGCGGGCCGGCCGGGGTGCCCGCGTGCAGCACCAGCGAGCGGGCCTCGCCGGCCCGCGCCTGCCAGTCCACCGCGGCCGTGGCGGTGCCGTCGCCCCGGTCGTCGGTGCGCAGCACGAGCCGCAGCTCGTTGCGGTCGTTGGCGTAGGCCGGGTCGGTGGACGGCTGCACCGGGTCGACGACGTTCTGGTAGTGCGGCCCGGACGAGGTCGGCACGGTCCCGCAGGTGCCGGTGTGCAGGTGGACCGGGAACTCGTGGCCGGGCGCGAGTCCGGTGACGGCCAGGGTGAGCACCGTCCGCCCGGCCGTCGAGCGGTCGGTGACGACGGTGGCGTGCGAGCCGTACGGCACGAGGTCGTCGGCGTAGCTGATGGCGGCGGGCGGGACGAAGGCCGAGGCCGGGTCGAAGTCGGCCTCGATGACGGACACCGGTGCGACGGCGGGTGCGAGCAGCGCGAGCGGCAGCAGGGCGGAGGCGAACGGGAGGGGCATCGGCGGGCCTTCCACGGGCGGGGTG
Organism: Kitasatospora sp. NPDC059747; assembly: GCF_042732955.1. Classification (NCBI taxonomy): domain Bacteria; kingdom Bacillati; phylum Actinomycetota; class Actinomycetes; order Kitasatosporales; family Streptomycetaceae; genus Kitasatospora; species Kitasatospora sp. NPDC059747. Next base: position 39,062 of record NZ_JBHWGV010000066.1, read on the forward strand.
ACGGTCGCCGTGCTCAACGCGCCCGGGCCGCCCGGGACACCGCCCCGGCAGGGCCGCCCGGGACACCCCCGCCCGGGGGCGGCCCGGCTACTCCGGTGTGCGCCGGATGCCGCGGATCTCGCAGCGCGGCCCGCTGGCCCGCATGAGCCGCAGGTCCGCGGTGATCAGCGGCGCCCCGTACCGCTCGGCGACGGCGACGTACGCGGCGTCGTCCGGGGTGAGGTTGTCCTTGAGCTCCCAGATCCGGCCGAGCAGCGGCGCCACCTCGACCTTGCGGATCGCCACCGCGGCCAGTTCGCCGGTGAGTTCGGCGACCCGTCCGGCGGTGAGCTCCTTGGCCAGGTAGAGGCCGCGCAGCGACTGCATCACCTCGACGATGACGTGCTCCGGCGCCAACCACTCGCCGTCGGCCGCCAGTTCGGCCCGGGCCGCGGCACCGCGCGGCCCCTCGTCGGCCAGCGCGAGCACCAGCGCGGACGCGTCCACCACGATCATCAGCCGACCCCTGCCCGTCCCCGGCGTTCCCGCACGTCACCGACTCCCCGCCACCGTACCGGCCCGGCCCCCACCCACCGGAACCGGGCCGTGGGGCCAGGCCGCCGGAACCGGGCCGCCGGAACCGGGCCGTGGAACCGCGGTCAGCCGCCGAGGAACGGTGCGGCCAGCAGCCCCGCGAGCATGGAGGTGGCGTTGGCGGTGCCGGAGGCGATCCAGGGGAGCGGGTCGCGCGGGCGCAGGCCCGTGAGCGGGCGGAGGAGGAGGGCCTCGACGGCGCAGACCGCCGCCTCGCTGAGGCCGAAGGCCGTCCAGTACGCTGCGGCGGGCCCGCCGGTCCAGTGCCGGAGGGTCCACCAGAGCACGGGGTGCGTCGCCAGGTTGACCAGCACGGCGGCGGCCGCGGCCCGGCCCGGGCGGACGGGCCCGGCGAGGCTCAGGGCGGCGGTGTAGACGGGTGTCTCGGTCAGCAGCGTGAGGGCCAGGGCCACGGGGTAGCGCACGGCAGGGGATCGTGCCATGGGGAGGGGGAGCGTGGCGATCACGGGTGCGGGGGCGGCCCGCGGCGGGGCCTGGCCGGCGGCCGGGCCGGGGCTGCGGCTGGGCGCTGCGCCGCAGGCGGGTTTCGTGGTGGCGGGCGCGCTGGCGCTGGTGCTGGCGCTGCGGGCGCCGACCGGGCTGGCGGTGCTGGGGCTGGCGGCCTTCGGGCTGCTCCACAACGTGCTGGAACTGCGGTACGTGGCGGGCCGCTTCGCGGTGGTGCTGGCGGGTCCGCTGCTGCGGCTGCTGCTCGTCCTCGTCACCGGCATCGTCGTGTGCCGGCTGCTGCCGCCGTCCGTCTACTCCCGGTCGGCGGAGATCCTGCTGGCGTACGGGCTGCTGGTGGCGGCGAGTTGGTACGGGCTGCGCTCGCGTCCGGTGCTGCTGGCGGGTGCCGTGGCGGTGCTGGCGGCCGCCGCCGCCGGGTCGCTGTCGTTCCCGGCGTACCACTTCGTGGTGCTGGCGCACCTGCACAACGTGGTGCCGCTGCTGTTCCTGTGGGAGTGGTCGCGGCGGCTGGCGCGGGGGCGTGCGCTGTTCCTGGCGCTGCAGTTCACGTGGGTGCTGCTGGTGCCGGCCCTGCTGCTGAGCGGGCTGCTGGACGGCCTGCTGGCGGGCGCTACGGGCGCTACGGGCACGGCGGGCGGCTGGATGGCCCGCCTGGAGAGTTCCTACACGCCGCCCGCGTGGCTGGCCTCGCACCTCGGCCTGCGCTTCCTGGCGGTGTTCGCGTTCCTGCAGACGATGCACTACGTGGTGTGGGTGTGGTTCCTGCCGCGCTACGCGCCGGAGGCGGCCGAGGGTTTCGAGGCCCGGGTGCCGGCGCTGCGCGGTGCGCGCGCGTGGGCGCTGGGGGCGGCGGCGGGCGGGGTGCTGGCGGTGCTGTTCGCGGCCGACTACGCGCAGGGCCGCGCGCTGTACGCGGCGGTGGCGAGCTATCACGCCTACCTGGAGTTCCCGGTGCTGCTGATGCTGGTCCTGGGGGCCGCCCACGAGGGTGCCTCCGTGCGAATCGAGGAGAAGACATGACGAGGATGCTGGCCGATGTCGCCCCGGCGCCGGTGGCCGGAGGCGGGCTGCTGCTGGTCCTGCTGCTGCTCGGCGGGGTGGTGGCGGGGGCGGTGTGGCTGATCCGGCTGGAGCGCAAGCGGCGCGGCCCGGACGGTCGCTGAACTGGGCGGACGCCGACCCGGGCATGCCTGCGGTGGTGAACGCGGCGGCATGCACTATGGTTTATCTCGACATCGAGATAACTGCCCCTTACCATATATCTCGACATCAAGATACTTGCCGAGAGGCGCTCACCGGCGATGGCGGCAAGGTCAGCCTAAGTAAGGCTGACCTTACCACCGTGGTGGCCGGATATCGCGTGAAGCACCCAGAAGGAGTCAGTCGTGTCCGCGAACAGCTTCGACGCCCGCAGCTCGCTGCAGGTGGGCGACGAGTCGTACGAGATCTTCAAGCTCTCCGCCGTCGAGGGTTCCGAGCGGCTGCCCTACAGCCTCAAGGTGCTGCTGGAGAACCTGCTGCGCACCGAGGACGGCGCGAACATCACCGCCGCCCACATCGGCGCGCTCGGCAACTGGGACGCCACCGCCCAGCCGAGCCAGGAGATCCAGTTCACCCCGGCCCGCGTGATCATGCAGGACTTCACCGGCGTGCCGTGCGTGGTCGACCTCGCCACCATGCGCGAGGCCGTCAAGGAGCTGGGCGGCGACCCGGCCAAGATCAACCCGCTGGCCCCGGCCGAGCTGGTCATCGACCACTCGGTCATCGCCGACAAGTTCGGCACCCCGGACGCCTTCGTCCAGAACGTCGAGATCGAGTACGGCCGTAACAAGGAGCGCTACCAGTTCCTGCGCTGGGGCCAGACCGCGTTCGACGAGTTCAAGGTCGTCCCGCCGGGCACCGGCATCGTCCACCAGGTGAACATCGAGCACCTGGCCCGCACGGTCATGGTCCGTAACGGCCAGGCCTACCCGGACACCTGCGTCGGCACCGACTCGCACACCACCATGGTCAACGGCCTGGGCGTGCTGGGCTGGGGCGTCGGCGGCATCGAGGCCGAGGCCGCCATGCTGGGCCAGCCGGTCTCCATGCTGATCCCGCGCGTCGTCGGCTTCAAGCTGACCGGCCAGCTGCCGGCCGGCACCACCGCCACCGACCTCGTCCTCACCATCACCGAGATGCTGCGCAAGCACGGTGTGGTCGGCAAGTTCGTCGAGTTCTACGGCGACGGCATCGGCGCCATCCCGCTGGCCAACCGCGCCACCATCGGCAACATGTCGCCGGAGTTCGGCTCCACCTGCGCGATCTTCCCGATCGACGCGGAGACCATCAACTACCTGAAGCTCACCGGCCGCGACGAGCAGCAGCTCGCCCTGGTCGAGGCGTACGCCAAGGAGCAGGGCCTCTGGCACGACCCGTCGGTCGAGCCGGTCTACTCCGAGTACCTGGAGCTGGACGTCTCCACCGTCGTCCCGTCGATCTCCGGCCCGAAGCGCCCGCAGGACCGCGTGATCCTGGCCGAGGCCGCCGAGCGGTTCGCCGAGGCGCTGCCGGCCTACTCGGCCGAGGCCTCCAAGCCGACCACCGTCACCGCCCCCGACGGCTCGACGTACGAGATCGACAACGGCGCGGTCGTGATCGCCTCGATCACCTCCTGCACCAACACCTCCAACCCCTCCGTCATGCTGGGCGCCGCCCTGCTGGCGAAGAAGGCCGTGGAGAAGGGCCTGACGGTCAAGCCCTGGGTCAAGACCACCCTGGCGCCCGGCTCCAAGGTCGTCATGGACTACTACGAGAAGGCCGGCCTGCTCCCGTACATGGAGAAGCTGGGCTTCAACCTGGTCGGCTACGGCTGCGTCACCTGCATCGGCAACTCGGGCCCGCTGCCCGAGGAGGTCTCGGCCGCCGTCAACGAGTCCGACCTCGCCGTCGTCTCGGTGCTCTCCGGCAACCGCAACTTCGAGGGCCGGATCAACCCGGACGTCAAGATGAACTACCTGGCCTCCCCGCCGCTGGTGGTCGCCTACGCCCTCGCCGGCAACATGAACGTCGACATCACCAAGGACGCCCTGGGCCAGGACGCCGACGGCAACGACGTCTTCCTCGCCGACATCTGGCCGTCCGAGCAGGAGGTCGCCGCCACCGTCGCCGGCTCCATCGACCAGGACATGTTCGACAAGGGCTACCAGGACGTCTTCGCCGGCGACCACCGCTGGCAGTCGCTCCCGGTCCCGACCGGCAACACCTTCGAGTGGGACGCCGAGTCCACCTACGTCCGCAAGCCCCCGTACTTCGAGGGCATGGCCAAGACCCCGAGCCCGGTGACCGACATCGCCGGCGCCCGCGTCCTGGCCAAGCTGGGCGACTCGGTCACCACCGACCACATCTCCCCGGCCGGCAACATCAAGCCGGGCACCCCGGCGGCGCAGTACCTGACCGCCAACGGCGTCGAGAAGCGCGACTTCAACAGCTACGGCTCGCGCCGCGGCAACCACGAGGTCATGATCCGCGGCACCTTCGCCAACATCCGCCTGCGCAACCAGATCGCGCCGGGCACCGAGGGCGGCTACACCCGCGACTTCACCCAGGCCGACGGCCCGGTGTCGTTCATCTACGACGCCTCGCAGAACTACCAGGCCGCCGGCACCCCGCTGGTCGTCCTGGCCGGCAAGGAGTACGGCTCCGGCTCGTCCCGCGACTGGGCCGCCAAGGGCACCGCGCTCCTGGGCGTCAAGGCCGTCATCGCCGAGTCGTACGAGCGCATCCACCGCTCGAACCTGATCGGCATGGGCGTCCTGCCGCTGCAGTTCCCGGAGGGCCAGAACGCCGACTCCCTCGGCCTGACCGGCGAGGAGACCTTCTCCATCACCGGCGTGACCGAGCTCAACGACGGCACCACCCCGGCGACCGTCAAGGTCGTCGCCGGCGCCGTCGAGTTCGACGCGGTCGTCCGCATCGACACCCCCGGTGAGGCGGACTACTACCGCAACGGCGGCATCCTGCAGTACGTGCTGCGCTCGCTGATCGGCTGAGCACACCCGTAGCGCCAGGTCGGCCGGGTCGCATCCCCTCGGGGGTGCGGCCCGGCCGTCGTGGTAGTACCACGGAAGCATGGCGACGACAGCGGACACCTGGGGGACGATCCACGCCGAGCGGCGCGCCCTGCTCGCCGACGTGCGGGACCTCACCCCGGAGCAGTGGGCGACCCCCTCGCTCTGCACCGGGCGGAGCGTGCAGGACACCCTCGCGCACATGGCGGCGACGGCCCGGATGACGCCGCCCGGCTTCTTCCTGAAGCTCGCCAGGGCGGGCTTCCGCTTCGAGGACATGGCCGCCCGCGAGATCGCCGAACTGACGAGCGGGACGCCCGCGGACACCCTCGCCGCCTTCCGGGCGCAGCTGGACTCGGTCGGCCACCCGCCGGGCCCGGTCGACAGCTGGCTGGGCGAGACGGTGGTGCACGCCGAGGACATCCGCCGCCCGCTCGGCCTCGCCCGGGCGTACCCGGTGGCGGCGCTGACCCGGCTGGCGGACTTCTACCGGGGCTCCAACCTGCTCATCGGCGGCAAGCGGAGGGTCGAGGGGCTGACCCTGCGGGCCACGGACGCGGACTGGGCGGCGGGCAGCGGCCCCGAGGTGCGGGGCCCGGTGCTCGCGCTCCTGCTGGCGGTCACCGGGCGCAAGGTGGCGCACGCCGAGCTGGAGGGCGAGGGCCTGCCGCTGCTGGCCTCGCGCAACTGACGCTCCAGGCAGGGACGTTCACGCAAACACGTTCACGCAAGCACGTTCACGCAGCGACGTTCACGCAGCGACGTTCACGCAACGACGTTCACGCAACGACGGAGGGGCCCGCCGTCCGTACGGCGGGCCCCTCGTCTTCCGTGAACGGTCAGGCCCGGTCGCAGGCCTGGGCGCGCAGGGCGCGGGCGAGGTCGTCCCGGCGCTCGATCACCAGGCGGCGCAGCGCGGGCGCCGCGTCGGGGTGGCCGTCCAGCCAGGCGTCGGCCTCGGCGAGGGTCGGCTCGCCGATCTGGGCGCTCGGGAAGAAGCCGCCGACGAAGCGCATCGCGATCTCGATGGTGCGCTCGGCCCAGATCTTCTCCAGGAGCTTGAAGTAGGGCGCCGCGTAGAGGGCGGTGAGGTCGCGGTGGGCGGGCAGCGCGAAGCCGGCGATGTTGGCCTCGACCAGGGCGTTGGGCAGTTCGTCGGAGTCGACGACGGCCGACCAGGCGGCGGCCTTGGCCTCGGGGGTGGGGCGGGCGGCCAGGCACTGGGTGTACTGGCGCTTGCCGCCGGCGGTGTTGTCGGCGGCGAGCTCCCCGGCGAGCTCGTCGTCGGAGGCCTGCCCGGCGGCGGCCAGGGCGAGCCACAGCGCCCAGCGCAGCTCCTGGTCGACGTCGAGGCCGTCGATCCGGGCGCTGCCGGCGAGCAGGCCGCGGACCAGGCCGAGGTGTTCGGCGCCGCCCGCGGTCTGGGCGAGGAAGCGGGCCCAGGCGAGCTGGTGGTCGCTGCCGGGGACGGCCCCGCGCAGTTCGCGCAGGGCGCCGTCGGCGAGCAGCCGGCCGCCCTCGGCGCGCCAGGCGGGGTCGGCGTAGAGGTCGACGGCGGTCTTGGCCTGGGTGTGCAGGGACTGCAGGACGCCGATGTTGCCCTCCTGGCCGGCGAAGCGCAGCACCAGGGCGACGTAGTCGCGGGCGGGCATGAGGCCGTCGCGGGTGAGGTTCCAGACGGCGGACCAGGCGAGGGCGCGGGCGAGGTCGTCGCCGATCTCGCCGAGGCCGGTGCGCAGGGTCTCCAGCGAGGCGTCGTCGAAGCGGATCTTGCAGTAGGTGAGGTCGTCGTCGTTGAGCAGGACGAGCGCCGGGCGGGGGCGGCCGGCGGCCTCGGCGACGACGGTGCGGGCGCCGGTGACGTCGAGCTCGATCCGGGCGGTGCGCACCAGCGTGCCGTCGGAGTCGTGGTCGTAGAGGCCGACGGCGATCCGGTGCGGGCGCAGCACGGCCCCGTCCTGGAGGACGGCGAGTTCGGTGATCCGGCCCTCGGCGTCGGCGGTGACCTGCGGGGTGAGCGAGTCGACGCCGGCGGTCTGCAGCCAGGCGGCGGCCCAGGACTTGAGGTCGCGGCCGCTGGTCTCCTCCAGGATGCCCAGCAGGTCGGCGAGTTCGGTGTTGCCGAAGGCGTGGCGCTTGAAGTAGCGGCGGGCGCCCTCGAAGAAGGCGTCCGAACCGGCGTACGCGACCAGCTGCTTGAGGACGGAGGCGCCCTTGGCGTAGGTGATGCCGTCGAAGTTGAGCTTGGCGGCTTCGAGGTCGCGGATGTCGGCGGTGATGGGGTGGGTGGTGGGCAACTGGTCCTGCCGGTAGGCCCAGGCCTTGCGCTGGTTGGCGAAGGTGACCCAGGCCGAGCTGTAGCGGGTGCGGGCGCCGATCAGCCCGTAGGAGCCCATGAAGTCGGCGAAGGACTCCTTGAGCCACAGGTCGTCCCACCAGCGCATGGTGACGAGGTCGCCGAACCACATGTGCGCCATCTCGTGCAGGATGACGTTGGCGCGGCCCTCGTAGGCGGCGTCGGTGACCTTCGAGCGGAAGACGAAGTCCTCCTTGAAGGTGACGCAGCCGGGGTTCTCCATGGCGCCGATGTTGTACTCGGGCACGAAGGCCTGGTCGTACTTGCCGAACGGGTACGGGTAGTCGAACTGCTCGTGGAAGAAGTCGAGTCCGAGCTTGGTGACGCCGAGGATCTCGTCCGCGTCGAAGTGGCGCGCGAGGGACTTGCGGCACATCGCGGAGAGCGGGATCTCCAGGGTGGTGCCGTCGGGCAGCTCGCGGCTGTAGTGGTCGCGGGCGATGTGGTAGGGGCCGGCGACGACGGCGGTGAGGTAGGTGGAGATCGGCTTGGTCGGCGCGAACTCCCAGGTGCGGGCGCCCTCTTCGGTGTCGACGCGCTCGTGGACGGCGTTGGACCACACGTCCCACGCGGCCGGGGCGGTCACGGTGAAGGTGAACGGGGCCTTCAGGTCGGGCTGTTCGAAGGTGGCGAAGACGCGTCGGGCGTCGGCCGGCTCGTAGTGGGTGTAGAGGTAGGTCTCGCCGTCGGCCGGGTCGACGAAGCGGTGCAGGCCCTCGCCGGTGCGGCTGTAGGCGCAGTCGGCGTCGATGGTGAGGACGTTGTCGGCGGCGAGGCCGTCGACGTGGACGCGGGCGCCGTCGAAGGCGGTGGCCGGGTCGATCGCGCGGCCGTTCAGGGTGATCGAGCGGACGGCGGGGGCGAGCAGGTCGAGGAAGGTGGCGGTGCCGGGCCGGGCGCAGCGGAAGGCGACCGTGGTGGTGGAGCGGAAGGTCGCGGCCGCGGGGTCGGGCGCGGAGGTCACGTCCAGCCGGACCCGGTAGCCGTCCACGGTCAGGATGCTGGCCCGCTGCTGGGCTTCGTCGCGGCTCAGGTTCTTGCCCGGCACGGCGGTACTCCTTTGTCCGGCTCGCACGGTGGTGCGTTCTGGTCTGTGCTCTCCTGCGCGGCTTCGGCGCATCAGGGGCATCCTTTCACGCCGTCGCGCGCCAGTACCATTGCACAGGCCGGTGGGCCGGGGCGGAATCAGCGGGGCCGGGCGGGTGTTGGCGCCTGGACGGGGGGAACGCCTTTCCGCCCGTGATTTCCCCGGACACCTCACGAAGGACGACCGCAGTGACGACTGCCGCCGAGCGCAAGACCGCCGACTTCTGGTTCGACCCGCTGTGCCCGTGGGCGTGGATGACGTCCCGCTGGCTGATCGAGGTGCAGCAGCTGCGTCCGGTGGACGTGAACTGGCACGTGATGAGCCTGTCGGTGCTCAACGAGGGCCGCGACCTGCCGCAGCAGTACCGCGACCTGATGGACAAGGGCTGGGGCCCGGTCCGGGTGTGCGTCGCGGCGGCGCAGCAGCACGGCGAGGAGGTGCTCGGCCGGCTCTACACCGAGCTCGGCCTGCGCCTGCACAACCGGGCGATGCCGCTGGAGCGGGCGACGGTCGAGGAGGCGCTGGTCGCGGCGGGTCTGCCGGTCGAGCTGGCCGACGCGGCCGACACCGACGCGTACGACGAGGCCCTGCGCGCCTCGCACAAGGAGGGCATCTCGCTGGTCGGCGAGGACGTCGGCACCCCGGTGATCGCCGTCGAGGGCGCGGACGGCGACCGGGTCGCGTTCTTCGGCCCGGTGGTCACCCCGACCCCGCGCGGCGAGGCGGCGGCCCGGCTGTGGGACGGCACCCTGCTGGTGGCCTCCACCCCGGGCTTCTACGAGATCAAGCGCACCCGGACGGCGGGCCCGTCCTTCGAGTGACGCCCGCGGCGGAACGCGGGAGGCCCGGCACCACCTGGTGCCGGGCCTCTTCCCGTGCCTCTTCCGTGCGTGCGCCGCTACCGCGGGGCCGCGTCCCTGCGCTGCTTGAGCAGCCCGGCGGCGGTCAGCAGGGCGACCAGCACCCCGGCCGCGTACAGCTGCTGGCGGTTGCCCTCGGTGGTGGTCATCAGCGCGAGGATGCCGGCCACGGCGGCCATGGCCACCCAGGTCAGGTACGGGTAGCCCCACATCTTCACGGTGAGCAGCTCGGGCGCCTCGCGCTCCAGCCGGCGGCGCATCCTCAGCTGGACGAGGCAGATGAACAGCCAGACCACGAGGATCGCGACGCCGGTGGTGTTCATCAGCCAGGTGAACACCGTCGCGGGCCAGAACTTGGCGGCCAGCACGGCGCCGAAGCCGAACAGGCAGGAGGCCAGCACCGCCCGGCGCGGCACGCCGCCGCTCACCCGGGCCAGCGCCTTGGGGCCCTGTCCGCGGCCGACCAGCGAGTACGCCATCCGGGAGGCGCCGTAGATGTTGGCGTTCATCGCGGACAGCAGCGCGATCAGCACCACCGCCTCCATGATCGTCCCGGCGCCGGGCACCCCGAGGTGGCGCAGCACGGTGACGTACGGGCCGTCCTGGACGACGGCCGGGTCCTTCCAGGAGACGAGGGTGACGACCAGGGCCATCGAGCCGATGTAGAAGATCGCGATCCGCCAGACCGCCGTCCGCACCGCGTTGGCGACGTTCTTCTTCGGGTCGTCGGACTCGGCGGCGGCGATGGTGACGGTCTCCAGGCCGCCGTAGGCGAACACCGAGGCGAGCAGACCGACGATCAGTCCGCTGACGCCGGTGGGCAGGAAGCCGCCCTGGCCGGTCAGGTTGGTGGCGCCGGGGGCGCCGGGGCCGAGGACGCCGGCCACGCCGAGGCCGCCGAGGACCAGGAACGCGACGATCGCGGCGACCTTGATCGTGGCGAACCAGAACTCGAACTCGCCGAAGTTCTTCACGGCGGTGAGGTTGCTGGCGCAGAAGAAGACCATGAACAGACCGACCCAGACCCACGCCGAGACGCCGGGTATCCAGCCGTTGACGATCTTCCCGGCCGCGGTGGCCTCGGCGGCGACTCCGCAGCACAGCATGACCCAGTACATCCAGCCGGCGGTGATCCCGGCCCAGGGGCCGATCTCCTTCTCGGCGTGGACGGAGAACGAGCCGGAGGCCGGGCGGGCGGCGGACATCTCGCCGAGCATCCGCATGATCAGCATGACCAGCAGGCCGGAGAGCGTGAACGCGAGGATGATGGCGGGCCCGGCCGCCGCGATGCCCGCGCCGGAGCCGACGAAGAGGCCGGCGCCGATCACCCCGCCGAGCGCGATCATCGACAGGTGGCGCTGCTTCAGCCCGTGCGAGAGCTGCTGGCCGGCGGCCGGGGGAGCGGTGTCGCTGCTCCCGGGCGCCGGGGGCGCGGAGGTGGGGGCCATGGAGGGGGATCCAGACTGTGCGGAATGCGGCATGAGTTGTCCAATATCCGGGGACACCCCTGTCCATGCCAAGGGCGGGCGAGCCGGGCCCACCATGCGGACCCCGCGGTGACGCCGGGTCGGCGGGTGGTCACGTTCCGTCGATCGGGCGGTTCCGACAAGGTCCTGCGGTGGGGGTTTGTCCGAAACCGTGAAGGTGGCGGAGTCGATCACCGCGTAGGTTCACAGGTGTTCACTCACCTGGACCCCACGAGGAGTTCCCCCATGGCCATTGCCGGCACGTCGATACCGACCCGCGCCGTCCTCGCCGACCTGCTGCCCGCCGCCACCACCCGTCTCGGCGCGCAGGCCCGCGATCTCGCCCTGGTCGCCGGCGGCGCCGCGCTGACCGGCGTCGCCGCCCAGCTCTCGGTCAACGTCCCGGGCTCGCCGGTGCCCGTCACCGGCCAGACCTTCGCCGCCCTGCTGGTCGGCACCGCGCTCGGCGCCCGCCGCGGCGTCGCCTCGCTCGCCCTCTACCTGCTGGCCGGCCTGGCGGGCCTGCCCTGGTTCGCCGAGGGCACCTCGGGCTGGGCGATGCCCTCGCTCGGCTACGTGCTCGGCTTCGTCCTCGCGGCCGGCCTGACCGGCGCCCTGGCCCGCCGCGGCGCCGACCGCAGCCCGGTCAACACCGCCGTGACGATGGTCCTCGGCACCCTCGCGATCTACGCGGTGGGCGTCCCGTACCTGGCCTTCTCGCTGCACGTGCCGCTCGCCCGGGCCGCCGAGCTCGGCCTCTACCCGTACCTGGTCGGCGACGCCCTCAAGGCCGCGTTCGCCGCCGGCGCCCTCCCGCTCGTCTGGCGCCTGGCCGGCAAGCGGTAGCCGGCGGCGGCGGGCCGACGCGGGCGCCCGGCGCCCCCTGCGGAGCCCGGGTGCCCGCGCATGCCACACTCATGGGCATGCGCGTGTACCTGGGCTCCGACCATGCCGGATACGAACTGAAGAACCACCTCGTGGAGTGGCTCAAGGAGGCCGGCCACGAGCCGGTCGACTGCGGGCCGCACATCTACGACGCCGAGGACGACTACCCGCCGTTCTGCCTGCGCGCCGCCGAGCGCACCGCCGCCGACGCCGACGCCCTCGGCATCGTGATCGGCGGCTCGGGCAACGGCGAGGCGATCGCCGCCAACAAGGTCAAGGGCGTGCGGGCCGCACTGGCCTGGAGCGTGCAGACCGCCGAGCTCGGCCGTCAGCACAACAACGCCAACGTGATCTCGGTCGGCGGCCGCATGCACACCGTCGAGGAGGCCACCAAGTTCGTCGAGGTCTTCCTCGGCACCCCTTACAGCGGCGAGGCCCGGCACACCCGCCGGATCGAGATGCTGAGCGAGTACGAGACCACCGGCGAGCTCCCGCCCCGGCCCCCGCCCCCACCCCCCCCCTGGGGGACGGGCCCCCCCCCCCAAAACACACCCCCACCCCCACGCGCGGGCGCGCCCCCCCCCCGCGCGCGCCCCCCGCAGCCCCC